>JABZGO010000070.1 GCA_015259305.1 Alloprevotella tannerae
AATCAGGCCATTGTCCGGCATCAGCAACACCGCGTAATGGTTTGTAAGTATCCGGATCTATTACGACCAAATTAAAAGGATTGGCAACGTGCGCTAGACGGAAACTTGGCTTTTGAGCAAAATCTCTATAGAATAAATAGAAGTCTTTGTTCACGTTATCCTGCAAACTTTGATGCCTTAACGACGTCAGCATCATTGTTTACGTAACTTTTCAAAGAAATATTGCGCTACTTTTTCTGTTTTCAAATTGATCATCTCAACTACAACAACCTTCAAAGCTGTATCTTTCGCCGTTTTGAGTTCAGACTTATTATCAAACAACATCGTATATAACTCTCGCTTAGAATAGAAAGGGTTGAATTTCCAATCTTTCTTTTCAAGCTGCTGCGTAGTAGCCCCCTCTTGCACGAGCAGAGGGAAACTCACGCGCTTCAGCTGGAAAGCTTGATTGGTTTGAAAGTTGAAAAAGAAATCATCAAAGAAGCCATCTGCAGCTACCGGAGGCTCATTTTCTGACTGCAAAGAGTCTGTATCTGCTACCGCTACTTGCTGCGCTGTCGTAGCAGTTGTATTTTCCACTTTATTACCCTTGCAAGCTACAACAAGCAAGATAAAGATCAAAAAGCCAAATGTTTGTTTCATCATTATTTGAATTCTACGCGACAAAGTTATACCAATTGATGTATTTCAAGCCATTTCCACTCAAAAAAATGCACGTGTAACAATCCTTATTGCACAACCATCTAATCTAAAGAAGAAGCCCTCTTAATTACGTGTATTTAAATGATCTCTAAAACCAGCCCCTTAAGGTATTCTCCTTCCGGGTGGTAAATATTAACCGGATGATCAGCGGGCTGATGTAATTGATGAAGAATACGAACATAGCGCCCGCTCTGCGCAGCAGCAGTGAAAACAGCTAAACGAAACTGATCCTTGCTTATAGCTTGAGAACAACTAAAAGTGAAAATAATGCCGCCACTTTTAATCTTTCGCATAGCTTGCATATTCAAGCGAGTATAACCTTTCAAAGCATTTCTTACAGCTTCCTTGTGCTTCGCAAAGGCTGGTGGATCTAACACGATGAGGTCAAAAGTATCATCGGCCTTATCTAAAAACTTGAATGCGTCTTCTGCATAGGCCTTGTGGTGATCGCAATTCGGATAATTGAGCGCGACATTTGCGTTGGTCAAGTCAATAGCCTTGGCACTACTATCTACACTTACGACCTCCTGCGCTCCACCTCGAAGTGCGTAAACGGAAAAGCCACCCGTATAACAGAACATATTTAATACATGTCGTTTATTTGAATAGCGTTGCAACAAAAGTCGGTTCTCTCTTTGATCAATAAAGAACCCCGTCTTCTGCCCGCGTAGCCAGTCAATGTGAAAACGCAAATTATTTTCAACTGCAACATTATTTTTTGACACACCTCCCAACAAAGGGCCATCCAGTTCGTCTAAATTTGCCTTATAAGGAAGCGTTGTCTCACTTTTATAATAAACTTGTGCCACGCTTTCACCCAAAACACGCTGCAAAGATTGGGCAATTTGATGACGAGCATAATGCATACCAACAGAATGCGCCTGCATAACAGCCGTTTCTCCATATATGTCGACAATTAATCCGGGCAAACGGTCTCCTTCTCCGTGAACTAAACGAAAGATATTATTGTCTACTCTTAACAAGTTCAAAGCACGTCGAAGCATTAAAGCTTCGGAAAGACGTTCATCCCAAAACGCATCATCAACAACAACATCCTCAAAGCTCAATATGCGAATGGCAATGCTACCAATTTGGTAATGTCCTACAGCTAAAAATTGAGAGGAGGCATCTTCTATCCTAACAATCTCTCCTTCTCTTAAATCATCAGGAAGAGTTTGAATGGCTCCGGAAAAAACCCACGGATGGAATCTTCTTAAACTGTCTGCTTTTCCTCTTTTTAAAACTATTGTTTTGTAAGGCATTTCTTATCTCAGATTTATTGTAATATGTAGTCGCTTGTTTCTTTCAAGCGCTTCAGTTCTTTGTATAATTTCAAACAGGCATAAGCATCAGTAGCTGCGTAAAGCTTTTGTGATTGTGTGTAGATAGGAGCCTCCCAATTTGAAAGCTGTGCAGACTTTGAGATTCTTTGATGGAATACATTCGCAAAGAGCTTTTGCAGACTCATATCTTTGATACCCATCTCTTTTACATAGTCTTGCAAGTCAACACAATTTTGTGGATCAAATTTATGCCTTTTACTAAGCATAAAGAAGTCGTCTTTGAGAGATAGTCCGACCTTTTTTATTGCTTTGTTTGACAATAAATGAATTAAATCCGGCGCAAATCCAAAACAGCTCAACTGAAATAAACAGCAAAAGTCCTCATTAGCCACTTGTAATAATGCGACCTTATGTATCGTTCCTTTGCGAAAAGAAGGGCGAGTTTCCGTATCTATCCCTAAGATTTCTGAAGATGAAAGTTGCTCTACTGCCTGCGTTACATCCTCTATCCTTTGTATTACTTTAATATCTCCATTAAAGACGAAACGTGGTAGATTCGTAACGAAGTCTTTCTCTGTCTTTACAAATAATCTTCTCATTCCGTTTCCTCATCAAACGCTTTATCGCCATACTTAATATCATGCATGGCTCGTAAAGCATTAAGAAGCTTCTGCCCCCAATAGAGTTTGAAATTCTCTTTCAAATCTGCGAGAGCTACCTGCCTAACTTCTTCGTTACCCCATCGGTAACATTCTACAAATTCACGCAGAGCTTGGTACATATCTGCCAAATCTTCGCTTATAGTACAAAGTATGGGGCGATCAGAATACTTAAATTCCTGGACAAAGACGTCTAAATATGAATCTTGATCTCCCAAAATTGCTGCTATTCTATTTCTAACGAGGTTGTAATCTCCTTCTGTAACTTTATTCTCATTAAAGCCATCAACCGGTTCTGCATCATTCACCAGAGAGGTCTTCAAATAAACCATAGGTAGCAAGATCAGCATTATGTCTATTAAATCTTGCGCAGTTGTTTGATCCTCACGCTCCACCTGACGGCAAAATTCAGTTGCAACAGTTAGCAATTCCAACACAGATTGAGTGAGTTGGGGCTCGTTTTCTTCTATATTATTTTGTGCTGTCATTGGCTAAAACTTCATTTATCATATGCACGACTCAATCATCGAGTCATTTTACTCTTTCGATATGCAAAGTTACTTATTTTCTTATTGTCTATACAATAAAAAGGCTAAGAATACGTGTCTATAGATATGCGATTTTATCTTTACCTATTACTTTCAAGTCTTCTGTTAGTAGCTTGTACGCCTGTCGAGCAAATAATTAAGCGGGGCGACAATGCGCTAGCCATCGGCGAATATGCAGAAGCGGCCGGACTTTACAAAAATGCCTACCAACGATTATTGCCTAAAGACAAAGAACGGCGGGCACAACTATCCCTACAAATGGGTAAGTGTTATTTACGCTATGGTAATACGGCAAGAGCATTAGGTGCATTGAAAAACGCAGAAAGATATGGAGCAACCGACTCCACACTTTGGCTGCTTTTGGGAGATATTGCCAAGACTAATGGCGATTATAAAGCGGCCCAATCTTATTATAATACGTACCAACAACATTTCCCTTACGACTCCATTGTCGCACAGAAGCTCGCAAGTACGGAGGATGCAACAAACAACTACAATACAGCTTCTGCTTACACGGTAAAAATTTCCAACATCTTCAATTCCGGCCGCACAGACTATTGTCCGGCGCTCTTTGGCAAGGAAGCTTCAATACTTTATTTCACCACGACGCGACGCCAAGTTAAAGGAGCAGACCTCTCAGGCGTAACGGCGTTGAAGCCCGGCGACATTTACTTTTCCAAAAAAGATGAAAAAGGAAAATGGAAGCTGCCTGAACCGCTCGAAGGTGGCGTCAATACGAATTTTGATGAAGGCGCTTGTGCATTTAATCCATCCGGCACGAAGATGTATCTTACCGTCTGTCGCGAAGACCCGCAATATCCGCGTTTAGCAGAAATTTGGGAGTCAACACGTTCTGATGCTGCGTGGTCAAAGCCCACACAGCTAAAACTTACGTCTGACACGCTATCCTCCTACGCCCATCCTGCAATTTCTCCCAACGAAGATTTCATTTACTTTGCATCAGATATGCCCGGAGGATATGGCGGTTTGGATATTTGGAGAGCAAGCTTTAATTCGCACGGAACCGGTCCGGTCGAAAATTTGGGCCCATCTATCAACACCGCCGGCAACGAATGCTTTCCTGCCTTCCGACCTAATGGCGAATTATATTTTGCTTCTGATGGGCAATCACCCAATTTTGGAGGCTTAGATCTTTATCGCGCCACGGAAGACAGCATTCACCATTCCTGGAATGTCATTCACTTACCCGCACCTATGAATTCTCCCGGCAATGATTTTGGCATTACGTTTGAGGGAGCGCACAATCGGGGATTTTTCTCTTCTTCACGTGCCACCGGAGGTCGCGGATGGGATAAGATTTACGAGTTTTCTTATCCCGACTATCTATTGAGCGTCAAGGGATGGGTATATGAGCAAGATGGCTACGAGCTTCCCGCTGCTGTAGTCTATATGATCGGCGACGATGGTACAAACAAAAAACTCAGTGTCCTATCCAATGGATCCTTTGAAGCGCCGGTAAAGGCAAATACAAAGTATCTTTTCTTAGCTACGTGCAATGGTTATCTGAACATAGCCAACACTTTAGTGCCCGACTCCTCTACTACGGAGCATCAATACGTGCTTCAGTTTCCTTTGCCCAACATGAATATCCCCGTACTTGTTAGAAACGTCTTCTATCAGTTTGATAAAGCCGCGATTACAGACAGCAGCAAGGTTGCGCTTGACCGATTGGCTGCCTTGTTGAAAGATAATCCGCACATCACGATCGAACTTTCCTCCAACTGCGACTATCGCGGTACCGACGCCTACAATGATCGACTCTCTCAACAACGAGCTGAAAATGTCGTACATTATTTAATTTCACAAGGCATTCCTGCTGCGCGCCTGACGCCTAAGGGGTATGGGAAGAAAAATCCTAAAATCGTTTCTAAGAAGTTGGCCGAAACGTATACTTTCCTCAAAGAAGGCGACACGCTAACTACGGCATATATTATGAAGCTCCCACCTAAGGAGCAGGAAATATGCAATGCACTCAACCGCCGCACAGAATTCCGCGTATTAAGAACCACTTACGGCTTGTTTGATGAGAAAGGCAATTTCAACCCTTCGCTGTTAAAGCCGCAAGAGAAACGAGAAGAAGAGCAAACATCTGATTCTGAACCTGCCGGAGTATTATATTAACTTCTTACATAAACATTTTCATTGACCGATTATGAGAAAATTTATTTCAACAGCTATCTTTATTAGCTTTTCCATCTGCTCTTATGCGCAGCTCTTATACAAAATTTCGGGCAACGGTTTGAAGCAGTCTTCTTATGTCGTTGGTACGTTCCACTTAGCACCGGTTACGTATGTCGACAGCATAGTAGGCATCCATCAGGCAATAAATGCAGTCGATCAGGTCTGTGGTGAAGTAGATGTGAGTTTGATGAGAAACCCGGAAGGTATGAGCAAGATGCAAGCTGCTGCATTCTTGCCCGATGGGAAAACAATTGATCAAGTCCTAACAGCTGATCAGACCAAACGACTCAATGCTTTTTTAACGACTTACATTGGCGTTGATTTAAGCAATCCTATGGTAAAGCAACAGTTGGGCAGACTTACGCCCGCTATGCTTACCACACAGTTTACCGTTGTCTTATATACTACAAAGCATCCTGGATTTAATCCGCAAGAAAGCTTTGATGAATATTTCCAAAAAGTAGCCAAAGAGCAGGGAAAGTCAGTTGACGGATTAGAAACAGTAGAGGTTCAGATGGACTTACTCTTTAAGAAAACACCACTACCACGACAAATCACGCAATTGATGTGCCTCGTGGACAATACCGACTTTTATGAAGAGATGTCTGACGAGATGGCAAAAGCCTATTTCGCACAAGACTTGAACGGGCTAAAGGCTGTCATCGACAAAAAGCTACATAACGCTTGCGATATGACACCTGAGGAGAGAGCAGATTTGATTGACAATAGGAATAGAGCTTGGATAGAAAAAATACCGACGATCATGCAAGCAAAGTCCACGCTGTTTGCTGTCGGTGCCGGCCACTTAGTGGGCGATAATGGCTTACTAAAGCTATTACAAGACAAGGGCTATACGGTAGAGGCCGTAAAAAATTGACTCTGAAAGCCAATATCAAAAATACGGCGTCGTATTGTTGCAAACATAACTACATCACAAACGTCCGTTCGCAGCTGATCTATCTTGATGCGAATGGACGTTTACTATCAGGCGTCTTAGTATTCGCAGACTCCCATCGCAAGTTACCTCAAAACATTACAAAGAGATTCCGGCAGCTCTCGATGTGAGCTATTTTTAGACGAACTTATTATAAGACACTGGCAAGACTATTTGACTGCCATTCAGCAAAAACATTTCAAAACTAACATCTACGCTCTAAGATCTACATTTTGATTGATCAAGCACAAACTTTTCCTCGTACCATCGTGAGCGTACAAACGTCCCTTCACGAGCGTACATTGGTACCATCGTGAGCGTACAAGCTTCCTTTCACGAGAAGAACTCATCATATTGCGTTTTGGAAAGCAAAAAGCGGGAACATCATTACGCGAATAAATGATTTAAGCAACTAAAAATCAACGATAATAAAGCCTGATATAGCCGAAAGGAAGAAGCACTGCCACCTACTGCCCGTCTTTGCCGACAGAGTGTGTTGAAGATTATACTTCATTCGTGCCTTTCTACTTCAACGCAAACAAAACAAAAATGGGCAAAAATCTATCCGATACAAGAAGGCCGCATTACCGCTTTTTCAGTATCTTTGTTGGCTCATAAACAACAAGTTTTCTTCAACAAAGTCGAATGAAACACAAATATAGACGCAAACATTTCCTATTGACCTTTGCTACAATCGTCGGAATCTTGTTTGTAATCAAATGTGTATTTCCGGATATTACGCTCAAGAGTATCCTTAATCAGTTGGGCGGTACAGACAATAAGATCAGCGCCAATGATTCTATAGCCCTGCAAAGTAAGCATGTAGACTCTCTGCTGCTCAAAGCGCGCCCGCCTCTCAACTTAGTGGATGCATCAGGCCAAGCGATTAAGCACAAGGTGGTTAGTGTACCCAACTTTCAAACTTCTTTTCCCGATTTAAATGATGTGCAACTGGCCACAGCGCAGCGTAATGGGCTTTCTTCGATTGCGCTAAATCGAGAGGAGGCGATGAAACGTAAGAAGGAATTAGTTTATATTGGGGACAACCCGTTTTATCATGTGAACAGACTGCAGCAAAGTATTCCTTATCTCGTGCCGAGAGCGGCAGTTTTGCTTAACGAAATAGCACGTGCTTTTGTAGATTCTTGCGCTGCTAAGGGCGTAGGCTTTCACCGGCTGGTTGTAACATCAGTGTTGCGCACTCGTGAAGACGTCGAAAGGTTACGCCGCTTTAACCATAACGCCAGCGACAACAGTTGTCATCAATACGGCACCACATTTGATATTGGCTACAACAAATATGAGCGCGTCTACGACCCACAAGGTCGGCCTATCCCGACAGAATGGGGCGTCACGTTGAAGTCAATTTTGGCAGAAGTCTTAGATGACCAGCGAAAAATGGGCACTTGCTATGTCAAATATGAATCCCATCAATCGTGTTTCCATATCACGGCTCGCTGATTACTGTCAATCATAACTCGTAAACACACGTTCATTACGCTCTTCTCTTTCTCCGAATATGATTCATTTACCGGAAGCCTTTATATCTCAAACAAAGTCCTTGTTAGGGCTTGAAGAGACTGAGGCATTAATCAAAGCTTTAAGTGAGGAAGCGCCCACAAGTATTCGTGTAAATCCGAACAAAGCCACGGCTATTAGCGGAGAAAGCGTGCCTTGGTGCGAGATCGGCTATTATTTGAGTGAGCGGCCGTCTTTTACCTTAGACCCACTCTTCCACGCCGGCGCTTATTATGTGCAGGAAGCGTCATCAATGTTTCTGTCTCAAGTTATTAAAGCGCTTCCGGAGGAGCCTCGTCGCGTCTTAGACTTATGCGCTGCCCCCGGAGGAAAAAGTACGCTATGGAGAGCCGAACTTCCGGAACAGACGCTCTTAGTGGCGAACGAGCCGATACATCGTCGTGCAATGATCTTGGCAGAAAACCTGGCTAAATGGGGACATCCGAACGTAATTGTCACGGAGGATTATCCCAA
>JABZGO010000071.1 GCA_015259305.1 Alloprevotella tannerae
TTCACGATAAAAAGTGATGCCTGCAGTTAAATATAATCGGACAACGCGATATCGAATAAAGCGACGCCACCACGCAAAAAAGACGTTACGGTTCATAAGATATGTAATGTATCATTGTGCGGCGAAGGTACAATTTTTTATTTGCTTTTAAGCTCTATCTTGGCCCTTCACAGACTTTTTCCTATTTTTGTACGATAAAAAATAAGACGTACATATGAAAAGAATCTTCTCGTTAGCCGGAATGCTCTTGATGATAGTGGCAAGTAGTCACGCACAACAAGTGAATTTGAACAAGACTTTACGTATCGATTATATATTCTCGGGCGACGTACATCAGCGAGAAATAGCCGTAAGCGAATTAAGTACGTTCGATGGCTGGTATGGCCGACATGTAAACCTTGACACGCTTGCTTTGCAAGGAAATGGAAAAATTTATTTGAGAGATGCACGCACAAAACGCATTCTCTATTGTAACTCGTTCTCGACGCTCTTTCAAGAATGGTTGAATACAGAAGAAGCGACACGCACGCGCAAAGCTTTTGAAAACGTTTTCCTGCTTCCAATGCCTACTGATTCTGCCTTAGTTTCAATAGAACTTTTTGGCAACCACAACAAGCTTTTAGCACAGTACACTCACAAAATTAATCCAAAAGATATTCTGATTCGCAAGATTAATCCGGCTCAGATTCCACCTCACAAATATATTTTGAAGAGCGGCGCTCCAGAAAAATGCATCGACATAGCAATTCTAGCAGAAGGTTATCGCGCAGAGGAGGCCGACAGCTTTTACCATCACGCAGAAATTGCTGCAGAACAATTGTTCTTGCACGAGCCATTTAAATCCATGAAGAATAGATTTAACGTTGTTGCCGTAGCACTTCCTTCGATCGAGTCAGGTGTAAGTATTCCGGGAAAAGGAGAATGGAAGAATACAGCGCTCAAGAGCCATTTTGACACCTTCTATTCAGATAGATATTTAACTACGCTCGACCTTAAGAACCTCCACAACAGTCTTATTGGAATACCATATGAGCATTTTATTATCTTAGCCAACACTGACAATTATGGAGGAGGTGGTATATATAATTCTTATACCTTAACAACAGCCAAACACAAGTTGTTTAAACCGGTTAGCGTACACGAGTTTGGACATAGTTTTGGCGGTTTATCTGACGAATACTATTATGATGATCAATATACGAACTATTATTATCCGGATGCTGAACCTTGGGAGCAAAACCTCACGACGTTAAACAACTTTGCGGCGAAGTGGGAAGATATGCTTCCGGCAAAAACAAAGATTCCTACGCCACCCAACCCAAAGAAAATGGATCAAATTGGCGTATACGAAGGTGGAGGTTATCAATCAAAAGGCGTATATCGCGCTTTCCAAGATTGCAGAATGAAGACGAACGAATGTAAAGCCTTCTGCCCAGTCTGTCAACGTGCACTACGCAGACTCATTGATTATTATACACAAGAACAAGGTAATGGTAAAAACTAAGCGAGCTAAAAAGAAATCATTTCGGCAAGTTATAATGCCTGAAAGCGGCTGGGGCGATATCCTGCGTGGAGATACGCTTCGCTTCATCTGTGGTGTTATAATTCTCATTATCGCTTTGTTTCTATTGCTCTCTTTCTCGTCTTATTTATTAAACGGCTATAGAGACCAGGCTCATATAGAAGCACAAGAAACATTTAGGGCCGCCAACTATGGTGGGCGTCTAGGCGCATATACAGCTTATTATTTCCTTCAGAATTGTTTTGGTTTGTGTTCTTTCTTTATTGCAATTTTCTTATTAGGATTGAGCTTAAAACTTATGCGCACCTACAAGATAAGACTATGGAAATGGTTCCTCAATTGTGTTATACTCATGGTTTGGGGATCTATTGTCTTAAGCATATCACAAGCAAATTTCTTTCCTCAAAAATGGATACAAATGTTTCCTTTTGACTGGGGAGGAGGACATGGCATTTACATAAACAATTACTTGTGTGATGTTATTGGCCTCACTGGTACTATTATACTAATGATTGCATTGGGACTTCTTTATTTAGTTTATCTTACAGATGAGACTATCGTAGTATTCAGAAACCTAATACATCCCCAACAGTTTTTAAATAAGATATCATCTGACGTTCATCTAGAAAATGTCGAATCCAATAACGATAAATGTGAAGAGGAGACACAGAATATTATAAATGAGGCTGAAACTGAGGACATAGAAAATGAGGAGGATAAAATAACAACTCATGATGCTGAAACAGGTACTGTCATTGACCTTACTGTAGACATACCTACCATAACATCAGATCAGACTAAAGAGGAAACTACTCCTGTAAGCCCTCAATCGGGAGAAACAGATTTCGTTATCGTAGATAAACTAGAAGAAGAAAAAGCTACGCAGAAAACTGTAGAAGAAGTATTACAACAAGAGCCATATGATCCACGAAAAGATCTTGAGAATTATAAATTCCCAACGTTGGGCCTGCTAAAAGTATATGATGATAATGGGCCCAAGATAGATATGGATGAACAGCAAGGGAACAAAAATAGAATTATCAATGTTCTCAAAAGTTTTGGTGTAGAAATTGCAGCCATAACAGCAACTATAGGGCCAACCATCACCTTGTATGAGGTTACACCTGCTCCCGGAGTGCGCATTAATAAAATCCGAAATCTTGAAGATGATATTGCTTTGAGCTTATCAGCACTGGGTATACGTATTATTGCTCCAATTCCAGGAAAAGGTACAATTGGCATCGAAGTTCCTAATAAAACAGCTAAGATTGTTTCGATGGAGAGTATACTTAACTCGAAGCGATTTCAAGAGACAAAAGCTGATTTGCCCATAGCCCTAGGAAAGACTATCACAAATGAAGTTTTTATGGTTGATTTGGCCAAAATGCCTCACTTGTTAGTTGCGGGTGCAACTGGACAAGGAAAGTCTGTAGGACTAAATGCCATCATCACATCTTTACTCTATAAAAAGCACCCAGCAGAATTGAAGCTCGTGATGATAGATCCTAAAAAGGTAGAATTTAGTGTCTATACTCCTATTGAACGTCATTTCTTAGCAAAACTTCCAACAGCCGTAGAGCCAATTATCACAGATGTTACAAAAGTTGTCCAAACGCTCAAAAGTCTTTGCCAAGTGATGGATCATCGTTATGACCTACTACGATTAGCACACGTAAGAAATATAAAAGAGTATAACGCCAAATTCAAGGCAAGGAAGCTAAACCCTAAAGACGGGCATGAATTTATGCCTTACATTGTTGTGATAATAGATGAGTTTGGAGACTTAATTATGACAGCAGGAAAAGAGGTAGAGTTACCAATTGCCCGCATTGCTCAATTAGCTCGAGCCGTAGGTATGCATATGGTTATAGCAACCCAGCGTCCAACTACGAACATCATAACAGGTACCATAAAAGCAAATTTCCCTGCGCGTATGGCCTTTAAAGTGATGTCAGTCATAGATAGTAGAACAATTCTTGATCGAACGGGCGCAAATCAACTAATTGGACGAGGAGATATGCTTTTCTTACACGGTAATGAGCCCGTTCGCGTTCAATGTGCATTTGTTGATACACCTGAAGTCGAGCGCATCAATGAATTTATTTGCAAACAGCAAGCTTATCCGGCAGCATTTGAATTACCTGAAGTAGAATCAGAGGAAGAGGTAGGCAACGCTGTTGGACAAATAGATAAAAATAGTCTTGATCCGATGTTTGAGGATGCTGCGCGCCTTATAGTGATTCATCAACAAGGTTCTACATCTTTAATCCAACGTAAGTTCTCCATAGGCTTTAATCGCGCTGGGCGCTTAATGGACCAACTTGAGCATTTTGGCATAGTTGGCCCTTCTAGAGGCGCAAAGCCTCGTGAAGTGCTGGTGACAGACGACACAACTTTAGAAGCCCTATTAAATGAAGTCCAACATTAATACTCCAATAACAGACAAATAATAAGGATCATATGAAAAGAATAGTCTCTCTCTTAATTGCCGTTATATGTTTTTATCCTCTTTTCTCACAAAGTGCTAAAGAAGCATTGGATAAAACAGCAGCCAAGATAGCTAATAGTGGATGTTTAAAGGTTAGCTTTACCACAACCTTTTATAATGGATTAAAGCCAAATGGCAACACTAATGGTACACTTCTTTTGAAAGGAAATAAATTCAAATTAAGCTCTCGAGAAGTTTCCGTATGGTATGACGGGAAAACAGAGTGGAGTTTAGTTGCAGGGAATAACGAAGTCAATGTATCTACCCCGTCAGTTTCAGAAGCAGCAATGATGAATCCCTATACGTTTACCAATCTTTATAAAAAGGATTACAATACCAGTATTAAAGATACGAAATATGCTGGAAAGCCTTGTAAGGAAGTCGCTCTACAAGCTCAAAACAAAGCAAATCAAATTCAGAGAATGTTAGTTATTGTCGATTCTAACTATATCCCGGTTAACATCCGCATTAAAAACAAACAAGGCAACTGGATTCGATTCGCAATAACCGAGTTCAAAGCCAATCAACAAGTAAGCAATTCAACCTTTCGTTTTAACCCTAAAGACTTCCCTAACATCGAAGTTATTGATTTAAGATAGAAAATATGGAAACAGTACGTTGTTTAATCTTAGGTTCAGGCCCCGCAGGATACACTGCAGGCCTCTATGCCGGTAGAGCCGGCCTTTCCCCAATCCTTTATGAAGGAATGCAACCCGGAGGTCAATTAACTACCACGACAGAAATTGAGAACTTCCCAGGCTATCCGGAAGGAGTTGATGCCAATCAATTGTTAGATGATTTGCGCCGTCAAGCAGAGCGTTTTGGCACAGAAATCCGTGCGCATGCTGCAACTAAGGTGAATTTAGAAAAAAGACCGTATGAAATAACTTTTGATGATGGAAGCCAAGTTCTCTGCCATACATTAATTATTGCCACTGGTGCAACAGCTAAATATTTAGGTCTTTCTGACGAAGAAAAATACAAAGGAGCAGGTGTTAGTGCTTGTGCTACCTGCGATGGTTTCTTCTATCGTAAGAAAATAGTTGCAGTCGTTGGTGGCGGAGATACAGCTTGCGAAGAGGCCACCTATCTCTCGAGTCTTGCAGAAAAAGTCTATTTAATTGTACGCAAGCCTTTTTTGCGTGCCAGCAAAGCTATGCAAGATCGTGTAATGGAGAACCCTAAAATTGAAATTCTCTTCGAAACAAACACTGTAGGCTTATTTGGTGAAGGCGGTGTTTCAGGAGCACATTTGGTATATCGTCGTGGAGAAGCTGATGAAAAAGTATACGATCTCCCGATCGACGGATTTTTCTTAGCTATCGGACACAAACCGAATAGCGATCTCTTCAAGCCGTGGGTAAAGACAGACGACAATGGCTATATTATCACCGAAGATCAATCTCCAAGAACAGGTATACCTGGCGTCTATGCAGCCGGAGATATTGCCGATCCTCATTATCGTCAAGCCATTACTGCAGCAGGTAGTGGGTGTAAAGCAGCACTTGAAGCTAATCGTTATTTAGCTGAGAACAACTTGTAATGAGTTTCTATAGCAAGAGAAAAGTACACTTAGGTTTAGGATTTTCTATCCTATTCCTACTTTTCTCTTGCTCTTCTCATAAATCATTAAATTACGATTTTAAAACCTTAGTACGTACTGCAGATCGTATAGGTTTTGATATTGAACGCACTGACGACCATCAGTTATTTATAGAAGCCGCCTCTTGGCTTGGTACGCCCTACACTTTTGGCGGTTCCTCCAAACTTGGTGTAGATTGCTCCGGCCTTACGTGTGCTATATATAATAATGTATATGGTGTGCAACTACATAGAATCAGCAAAGAACAATTCGAAAAAGATTTAGGACATCCCCGTAGCCCAGAAGCACTCAAACAAGGAGATCTCGTATTTTTCTCCTCTTCCTATGATCCGTCCCGCATTGATCATGTTGGGATTTTTTTGAAAGGTTCAAAGTTCATTCACGCAAGCAGCAGCAAAGGCGTAGTAATAGATGATCTCAACAGGGATTATTGGCGAAAACATTGGATTGCCGGAGGCACAATAAAATGATAGAACAACACCCTCTTTCCCCTTTTCTTCCTGCAAATGCCAAACTATTGATGTTAGGTAGTTTCCCACCTCAAACTAAGAGATGGTCTATGCACTTCTTCTACCCCAATTACATCAATGATATGTGGCGTATATATGGGTTACTTTTTAAAGGCGACAAAGACGCCTTTGTTGATAAAGAACATAAGACATTTAAGTTAGATTTGTTGATCCCCTTCTTAAAAGCAAAAGGCATTGCTATATTTGACACAGCTATTGAAGTCAGACGATTAAAAGATAATGCTTCAGACAAATTCTTAGAAGTCATTACTCCAACAGACCTGCCTGCATTATTTGATCAACTTCCACAACTAAAGGCCGTCGTTACTACCGGACAAAAAGCTACAGATACGCTACTACAAGCATTTAACATCAAAGAACCTGTAGTCGGCACTTATGAAACGTTTCAATACGCAGGCAAAGAGCTTCGCTTATACCGTATGCCCAGTAGTAGTCGTGCTTATCCCCTCAAATTAGAAAAGAAAGCAGAAAAATACAAGGTAATGTTTGAAGACTTAGACCTATTATAACTCCTGAAACATTTTCATTTTTCTAAATCCAGGCCTTTACTTCGCATCAAGACAAGAGATTATCAACGGATTTTAATACGATAAAAGCATCGGCAAGTATTGATTTCTTCACCTTTATTTTGGATACAAAAACTAACAATACTAACTTTGCTCATCTAAATACGGCAACACATGATAGATGAGGTAAAATGGGGCTTTATTGGTTGTGGAGAAGCCACAGAAAAGAAGAGTGGCCCGGCATTTACAGAAGCGCTTCATTCAGAAGTTGTGGCTATTATGAGTCGCAATCTTACGAAAGCAAGATCTTATGCCCAAAGTCATGGCATAAAGAAATGGTATGACGATCCGCAAATCCTCATAGATGATCCGGATGTCAATGCTGTCTACATTGCTACCCCACCGTCAACCCATGCCACCTATGCTATTATGGCGTTAAAGGCAGGTAAACCAGTCTATATCGAGAAACCCTTAGCCTCCAACTATGAAGATTGCTGCCGTGTCAATAGGATTGTCGAGAAAACCGGTGTCCCTTGCTTTGTAGCCTATTATCGGCGCTACTTACCCTACTTTCAGCGCGTCAAACAACTGATCAGTTCCGGCTCAATAGGCCGCGTGATGAACGTACAAATCAGATTTGCTGTTCCCCCCAGCGATTTAGATCACTCACGAAAAGATCAGCCTTGGCGCGTACAAGCCAACATTGCAGGTGGTGGCTATTTTTACGACCTGGCACCTCACCAGATTGATTTAATTCAAGAGATGTTTGGCCCAATTATTGAAGCAACGGGCTACACCTCTAACCGTGGAGGCTATTATCAACCTGAAGATACACTTAGTGCTTGTTTCCAATTTGATGGAGGTCTTCCCGGTTCAGGAAGCTGGTGCTTTGTAGCCCACGAGTCCGCAAGGGAAGATAGTATTGAGATTACTGGTGATAAAGGAAAACTTAAGTTTTCCGTCTTTACATACGAGCCTATCGTCTTACAAAATAGTCAGGGTCGACAAGAGTTTTTTGAAGCAAATCCCCCCCACGTTCAGTTACCATTAATTCAATCCATAGTAGAACATCTACGCGGAGAAAATGTCTGCAACTGCGATAGTATCTCAGCCACTCCGGTCAACTGGGTAATGGATCGGATTTTGGGTAAAATTTAGTCATATATGTCGATCATCTCTCTTTTCTCTATACTTAGATGGTTGCGCTTTACTCCCTCGCATCCCTGCAAGAAAATAATCTTTCTGCTTTTCTGCTTGAGTATTCCGCTTTTCTGCGTATCTCAAACGAATCAAGAGCAGAAATCAAACGGCATTGTGGATACGACCCTATGTGTAAAGAAGAATAACCTTGGACAACGTCTCAAGCAAATTATTACCCGACTAAATACGATTGATACTGCTTATATTGAGCCCAACCACTACGCGTGGACAGCTATGATGCAGAATACCAATTCCTTGCATTTTGTTTCATTTAGCGCAATAGAAAAGGACAAGGAGCGACAAACACTCACATTCTTCCCGCGTCCATCTTTCAAGATTGGTCCATTTCTGGGTTGGCGTTGGCTTTTTTTAGGCTATACTATAGATATTGGCCGTATACAAAAGGCCGGAAAAAACACGGAATTTAGTCTTAGCTTATATAGT
>JABZGO010000072.1 GCA_015259305.1 Alloprevotella tannerae
CTGTAATCACACTGCAAAGTTCAACATATTTGTTTGAATAGCAGTAATTTACGCATACTCCTTATGTACTCTGTATGTACTCTTGGCTACATTTTTATTTTGCCTTGAAAATGTGTAGCCTGATTGTAGCCTTTTTAGAGCATTTTGGGAGTTTCCGCTGCTTCTGTACATACTCTGAAAAGTAGGATGGGCATAAAAGAAAAGTATCATAACTACTTGTAGCTATGATACTTACGTTTTTGTTAGGATTTCCCTGTTGGTCTGTTCAGAGTACCTAAAGCGGAGAGAGAGGGATTCGAACCCCCGGTGCCTCTCAGCACGGCGGTTTTCAAGACCGCTGTAATCGACCACTCTACCATCTCTCCTGAAGGTAACCTTTGTAGTCTACCTGCCTCCTTATTAAAAGCGATTGCAAAGGTATATACATTTTTCGGGACTGCAAAATATTGAGAGAACAAACTTTATGTTAAAGCACATTTTTAACTAAACAAATCATAGATGGCTACTATATGCACTCCTTTGAGAGGCCTTGTCCATTATCGTTGTGGTCAAAAAGCTCTTTAGAGATGTATACTCTTCCGTTGAAGGATGGGCGAAGGTAAGCAAAGAAGGACGAAGACGGACAAAGACAGGCGGAGAACAATATGAGTTTACATCATCTTCACACAGACTTTCCTCAAAAAAGGGAGCTTACTCGAACCTTATTGATTTGACCAAATCTAGGATGTAAGAGCCTGACGTACCATTGTCGTAGGCATTTATAACACAAACTGTCTCCTTTCTCTTATCGGTAACAGAGCAAAAACGCCAGTAAAGAGTTTTACCTTCTTTCTGAAAGCGCCAGACACGAAAAACACAGGTATTACCGTTTATATTCTCCCGGCCCTCTGCAACCTGTTGGGGAGATTTGTCTTTAAGGCTTTCGAGTGTAAGCTTTTCCAAATTCTTATATACTCTTGTCTTGAAATCATCCGATGTATAAAATGCATAAATGCCCAGAGTTCCCACGGCTTTATGCTCTAGTTTGAATACTATATCATCGCCTAAGTCCTTACTGGCATCCTGTTTCTGGCAGGTAAAGCCTTCCGGTATAGTAAAAATAGCCAGTCCGTTTGTACGCTGGTTGGGTGGTAATTTTCTACTGAGCATTTCTCTTTCCCCTCTAGCCTGCGGAGAAAGGGCTTTTAGCCCGATAAAAAGGCCACAAGCAATTCCTATGATAACGATAAGCAAGAGGATACCCATCCTCCCTTTTTTATGCGTATTTGCCGATAGCCCATGCTGTGTGTGGGTAAATGTTTCTTTATTGTTGTCGGCCTTATCGCCTTGTATCTGCGTCTCAGCAGGTCGTTCCATCTTCCTTTCCATCAATCTTATATCCTTTCTTTGTGATTCTTGTTCCTGTGCAGTCCTATGCAAGACTGCATAAATGACAGAGACCGACCTCCGTCATCTGCAAAAAGCTTCCATAGTCTTTTTCCGGAATATCGAGACAAATATAGTAAGTTCTATCGACTTTTCGCGATGTTCATTGGCTTTCAATCTAACTTATATGTCTGATAGGAATTAAGTACATAGTATATGCCTTGTGAAGTCGGCAGTAAGGCGCGAAAAGAATATTTAGGTTGCCGGATAAGAAAAATTAATGGCAAGAAGAAATGTCGTTCCCGCCCTTGTAGGAAAGAAAGCATCTGCCTATATTTGTCTTATCTATGAAGAAAGCAAAGAAAAATACGGTTATTTCGTGTCTGTTGTTGGTGCTTTGTATGACCGGTAACGCCCATCGGAATCTTGCGGGGCAACGGATAAAAACCGAGCAGAAAAAGGCTCTGCCGCAGTATTCAAGGGTGCAGATTCCGGAGGATAGTATAGCATCTGTGAACAAGAAGAAAACACTTGGATTTAAGGTAAAGGATGCCAGCTGGCAGGGAACTTATGAATACTATCTACAGGCATCAGAGCTTCCGCCGGTCTTTGTCGGCTACACGCTGGAAATTAAACGAAACAGTTGCATCTTCGAGGGCAATGGTCAAATGGTCACATTCCGCATACTTTGTGCCGTAAAGAGCGAGTCGGAGAATGAGTTAACATTGGTTTATGGCCGTTCATTGAGCGAAATGAACAGCTTGTCTCAGTCGTTACAGCGCTCCCCTTCGTTGGTAAAACTGTATCGGCATAATGGGAAATATTATCTTCAAAGTCCCTGTATCGTTGACAAAAAGGGCAGAACTAATGTAAAGGTCGCCTGCGAGAAGCTAAAGGTATCCAATTAAATCCAAAAAAAAGTACGCTCAGGTCATTGTCGGAATCAAATATATTTACTTGCTTTGTAGCCCCAAAAGTTTTTGGGCGCATTCGGAAGGCTTGAAAAAGGAGAGAAACCCTCCGGGCGCATAATAAGTCTCTCCTGCAAAAGGAAGTATGAAGAAAATGGCTATTGGAGCACTTCTTTGCCTGCTCAGCATCCCGCTGAAGGCAGAAGTATCCTACATTCAAGTCTGGCTCTCTTCAGGCAAGCAAGTTCAATATAAATTGAGTGAGCGACCACGTGTTGTTAGAGAAGCCAAAACACTGCGCCTTACGACATCCAGCGTAGACGTCGTTTATCAAGCAGGCGAAGTACACAAAATCACGTATCTAATCCCCTCCGGTTTAGATGCAGCTACGACGGCGCCCGAACAAAAGGGCACGATCACCATATCCGATGACCAGATGCAAATCATCGGTTTTATACCCAACGAGACCATCCGCATTTTCGACGCCGGCGGTCGGTTGATCAAGCAAGTCAAAGCTGACGAAAAGGGAAGTCAAACCATCTCGCTGAGCGCCTTCCCCGCCGGCACCTATATCGTAAAAAGCCAACAACAATCATCTAAATTCATCCGAAAATGAAAAAATCTCTTCACCCCATAGCCCTCCTATTGCTCTTTTTCCTTTTGGGCGCAACGAGTGCAGCCGCACAAGGCGTATACATCTATAAGAACGGCAAAAAGCAAGTCTTTCACGCTTCTGAAGTCGACAGCCTCGTATTCTTTGAAAACGACGACAGCACCGATCCATCGGTGACGCCCGCTCCGCTCCAACTGCCCACCGCTCAATTTGGCGCCGACATCAACGACCTCATCACAGCCGAACAAGCCCGCGGTTTTACGGTTAGCAAGACCGACGACACACACCTCACCTTGACCAAGACGGAAAATGGTGAGACCTTCAATTGGATCTACACCTTCGATGCATCCCAATCTTACAAGTATGCGAAGTGCGCCATCCCCGCCGGTGGCGAAGAGGCATTCAAAGCCTCACTGCGCAAAGCCGGCTACGAATTGCGCCCCGAAGCATCGCGCAATGCTGAGGTTCTCGTCTATGTTAACGAGACGAGCAAGACGGTCATCTTCATCAACAAGACCGGCGCGCAAGCTGAATACATTTTCGGCGAATATGACGAGGCACCGCAGTCCTGGACGCGCATCGATTTGCTCAAAGACGCCAAGACGGGCACTTGGATGCCTTACAATGGCTACCACGCGACGCTCGAATTGCTCCAACTCTATGCTAAGCGCCTCAACCACAAATTAGACAACGAAAAGTCAAAGCCGGCCAACGGCGTTTACGTCTATAAGACGGGCGACGAGCAATGGCCATCCATCAAATATTGGTTTGACGTGAAGACGAAGTCGCAACTTGAAGAGGCGTCGATCTACGTTAACCCGGCCAACATCCCGACGCCGGCTGACGTGACGGCTTATCTCAAGACGCTCAACTATCGCTATACGGGTCTGACTGACAACGAAGGCTACACCATCTACTACAACGATCCCCTACCCTCTGCTTGCTACGTGCTGATGGTCGATAAGACGGGCGGTAAAGGCACATTTGAGCCGCAAATGCACTATACTTACTCTGACTTAACCGGCCATGTGCCGCCGGCTGTTGTCGATCTGCCGATGCCGATCGTAGAATTTGGCACAAAAACGATGGACGAAATCCTCGTCGAATATCGCAAACTCCCCTACTATGTCAGTGAAGAGAAAAACGAGATGGGTATCATCATCAATACCAACTCACCCCACTTCCCGAAACTCCTTTTGATGGAAGACGGCGGCAAATATTTCGCAGCCATCGCCATCACTTTTGACCGCTTAGTGATCCGTGCGCCTTACTTGAGCGAGTATCTCACGGCCAACGGCTACGAGTACAAGCCCGCGGCATCGGCTTTACCTACTTTCGTCAACGCTGAAAAGCAAGTTATGGCGCAGTTTGACGTCGCCGATGTCTACCAATTGGGCTACTACTCTATCTCATTCCAACCCAATGAGATAAAATAAAACAAGCGCCTCGCCGTGATCACCGCATCCGGCCGGCTTTAAGCGATTCCGCAGCCGATTACCCGACTGCGGAATCGTTCGTTTTTAAGTTCCACAAAAAAAGCGTCTGTTTTCGGGGCCATTTGCACCCATCGAAAGCAGACGCTTTATAAGTAGCGAACCTCGCGCGGCCGCTTATGCCTCTTTCATTTTCCCATTACGATAATCAGAGGGAGAAATACCTGTGGCATTCTTAAAATACTTGCCCAAAAAGCTCTGGTTAGGAAAATGCATACGCGCCGTTATTTCTTTAATAGACAGTCCCGTATTGCGCAAAAGCGATTTGATCTGCGTAAGCGTGAGCGACATGAGCCATTGTCCGGCCGTCCGACCGCTTACGGTTTTTACAATTTCTGATAAATATTTAGAGGAAAGCCCCATTTCGTTGGCATACCATTTCACCTCGCGATGCTCCGTATAGCAAGCCTGCGCCAGGTTGATAAACTTGTCAAAGATTACGTAACTATGTGCCGAATGCTGCATCGCTTCCGGGTTGCGCTTAGCCAAGAAATCGCAAACGTCAAAATAGAACACACGCATCAACATCAGAATAGCCTCCTTGCGATAGCCGTGCGATTTGTTTTTAAGACGGCGCATTAGGGCCGCAAAACTATCAAACAACCAGATCTGCTCAGCCTCGGAAAGGTGAATTACGGGGTTCTGCAACAGATATAGCAAAAAGGGCCAAAGATTTTGCAAACCTACAAAACTCTCTTTGCAATAATCTTGAGACACTAAGACAATACGCCCACTAAAGTCCTCGCTCGGGCGGCATTTTTCAAAGACCTGCTCTCCGAAACCCACCAAGAAATCGCCGGGTTTCATCTCATACGCCTTGCCGTTGAGCACGAAAGAAGCACTACCCCGATTGCAGTAGCAGCAGAGCATAAAACCCAGCTGAAGCGTCTTGCCCGAAAAGGTTACGTCGTGAAAATTATCGAGTATGATCAGGTTATTATCTGTATCGGGTGCTCGAAGGCTAGCATAAGGACGAACATCGTCCAAGCTGACTTGCATTAACATCTCAAAAAGTGTTTAATTCCAAATTGTGTAGAGGCAAAAATACGCTTTTAAAAGCGACAGAACAAATTTACAGCCGTATTTTATACTGATCTCCGCAAACCTTTTCGGCGCTTTGTTTCCGCTCCGCTTCTTGTCATGCTTTTTCGCATATAATTATAGGCCGTTTTATCATCTTATAATTGGAAGATATCACAAAAATATCCGGGTATTTCAACCCTAAAAACAGAATATTTATCGATCAATCTCCAAATAAAAATAAAGCACACTAAATATTACGCCTTAAAATTCCAAACCATCTTCCGGCGGTGCTCCTGATCAGAAAAGGCCATTGCCCGCCGCGTCTACCATCCCGCCTCTTCTGCGCTGCACCGCCCCACTGCAGAAGGCTGTAGAGGTAAATTCTGAATCATCACTGCGTCGTTTTCGCCCACCACATTCCGCCCATCTACGTTGTCATCACGAGCGTAAGCCTTTTTCATCACGAGCGCAAGCATTTATTATCGTGAGCAAAAACCTTTGTCGTCGTGATAAAAAAGCGTGCAGATGATTTTGCGCCACTTATAAACCAAGCTTGCTCACCCAAAGCCAAGGGCTGCACACCGCAAACAACCCGCTACGCATTGTGAGGCTTTCGCTAAGGCGAAAAGACGAGCTGATTGGAGATATGAAAAGAAAAAAGCCGCTCGATTTCGTAGGTCATACGATAATCGAACGGCGCTAGAGAGGGCGTCGGGCTCAACACGATTGGGGTTTCGTCAGGCCTCTCTCACGAAATGGGGGAAGGCCGGTTCGCCCAAATGGGGTGCATAGGAGAAGCCTTCATAAGCAAAGTCGGCCAAGGCGGCAGGTTGATCTGCTGCGACTTGGAGCAAATAGCGCACCATAGCACCGCGCCCGGCTTTGGCCCAAACGGCTTGCATGCGTAATTGGCCTTGACGGCGGACATAAAAGAGAGGCTTGATGACTTTCACTTCATGGCTGACGCGCCCCCAATCGAAGAGGCACTCATATTCGCCGGTCGAAAGGTGGATCAGGATGCCATCGTCGGCTTGTACGGCGCGAATGAGGTAATCGGTCAGCTTATCGCGCCAAAAGCGATCGATGGGTTTATCGTTTGTTGCTTCCAAGCGCACGGTGTGCTCCATTCTGTACGGAACGATGGCATCCATCGGTCGCAACAGGCCGTAAAGAAAGCAGGTGATGAACAAATGCTCCTGCGCAAAGGACAGGGCGGCCGCATCGAGCGTGGGCGCCTTCAGTGCTTGGTAGGCGCGACCGTTATAGGCCATCAAGGCGGTCATCTTTTCAGCTAAAAAGAAGTTTTGATAGCGTTGTTGATTCTCTAAAGCCAACTGCCGGCTACACCCCAACTGCTCCGCCAGTTCGTCAAGATTGAGGCGGGCCATTTCTTTTGCGAGCCGATCAGCCTCAGCCTGAAACGCGGGGATCGTCAGCGGCTTTGCGGCGACCTCGGCCGGGCTAAGCATCATCTTCGCATTGGCCAGCAGGATTTGCATAGGGGCTTATTTGTTGATGTAGTCCAAGATTTGTTCTGCGTGAATCTTAGTTTTGATTTCTTTAGGCGTGAAGATCTTTTCTACGATTCCCTCTTCGTTGACCAAATAAGTTGTGCGAAGAATGCCGAGCGTGCGACGTCCGTAGTTGACTTTCTCGCCCCAAGCACCGATAGCTTGGAGCAAGGTCGTTTCTGTATCAGCGATCAGGGGGAAATCAAGCCCCTGCTTGTCGGCAAATTTCTTTTGTAGTTCTTCACGATCCTTACTAACGCCAACGATAGCATAGCCGGCAGCTGCCAATTCTTCTTTATGTGCCTGCAAAGAACAAGCCTCAGCCGTGCAGCCCGGCGTATTGGCTTTTGGATATGTATATAAGATCAATTTCTTTCCGCGATAGTCACTCGCTTTTATCTCTTTACCATCTTGATCTACACCGAAAATCTCGGGTATTTTATCTCCTACCTGCATAATGTTTTAATTAGTCGAATTGTTTTATGATTGTCTATATAATAAAAGACGAATGGAGACTCCATGCCCCCGGACCTTATTTCTTTGTGCCCAACAGTGTGAGCGTGCGCCTTGGGAGTCCACCCAGCAACGTTGCTCGGATATGACGCGGAGAAAGCGCATAAAAGAGTCGATAATGATGAAGCTTGATCCGAAGCGTCTCCCAGTAATAGCGAAATCCGCTACGCACGGCGTGGTGCTTAGCTTGCATACCGAAATTGCCGCCACGGAAAACAATGCGCAAGATGTCGTTCTCGTAGCGCTTAGCCTTCTCGGAGATCGGCAAAGGAAAATCTTCAAGCGGCAAGCCCAATTTGCCTATAAGTATCCACCCTATGGCCTCAAAAGCAAGCGTAAAATTCAGAATCTTGAGATGCTGTTGCAGAGCTGTACGATCTATTTTGTCGCGCAAGGCGTGGAGCAGCACCGCCACGTCGCAAAACTGGCGCAATCCGACACCAAGTTCGATTAAATGAAAATAGAGGTGCAAAAAAGTATAGAGCACGTTGAGTGTAGGCGCAAGCGTGGGCACTTTTAGCCCGTTGACCTCAATGAAATCAGTAGGCGTATCACTTAACAGTTGATTCCAATAAAGCCGGTCAGCCTTGGTGTTGAAATCTAAGGTATCAAAGTGCATCTCCAGCAAGACCTTTCCGTGATAGAACTCGATGGCGTGATCTTCATCAGGACGCTCAAGCTTAACGCCCCAAGCATTTTGCAGAGCATCGACAGCGGCATCAAACGACTGCGGGGGGCAATAAAAATCTATATCACCCGGCGTGCGCTCTTCCGGATGCGGATACAGAGCAGCCAAAGTTTGCCCTTTAAAGACAAAGAATGGCTGTTTTTTTTCTTGCAGGA
>JABZGO010000073.1 GCA_015259305.1 Alloprevotella tannerae
CCCACCAAACCATCATTTGCTCCCACCAAACGAAACGCCACCAAGATGTGGGGTAATGATAATCAAGAACGCTGTGCGGCAATGACGGGGCTTAACCTATTGACTTGTAGATCTGAATTATAGATATAAAAGAGAGGCGAGCGAAAATGGCATGAAGCATTTTTGCTCGCCTCTTATTGGGGAGTAATCGTGGTCGTGCGCGCCTGCTATTCGCTCTTTTTGTTGGCGAGATGGCGCTGTAAGATTCTTATAGCTTTTTCTTTTATTTGCCTTACGCGTTCGCGGCTTAAACCAATCCGGTTGCCGATCTCTTCCAGACTGATTCCATGCCCCTTAAAGCCAAGATAATATTCAATTACTGAGCGCTCAAGAGGTGGGAGCAGGTCGAGCATACGTGCTACTCTCCATCGCTCTGCTTCTTTTAGGAGCAATTCGTCAGCCGAAGCGCCCTTGTCGCTTCTTAATCGCTCAGAGAGCGTTTGCGCCTCATCATCAGTAAGAGGGGCATCAATTGAAACCGGCTTGTTTTGCAGTTGCAATGCTAAGCTCACGCGCTCTTTGCTTACGTTCATTTGCTCGCAGATCTCCTCAATTGATGGTGGGCGCTCATTGTCCTGCACATACTGATTGTAGAAGCGGAGAATCTTTTGTATGCCTGACGTCTGATTCTGGGGTAATCTGATCAATCGGCTCTTCTCTGTAATAGCCAAGAGGATGCTTTGACGAATCCACCAGACGGCATAGGAGATAAACTTGAAGCCGCGCGTATCATCGAAGCGGTGGGCTGCTTGTATCAAGCCGAGATTCCCCTCGTTGATGAGGTCAATTAGGCTGATGCCTTGCCCCTGATATTGCTTTGCTACGGAAACAACAAAGCGCAGGTTAGCCCTGACCAAGCGCTCTACGGCTGCTTCGTCACCATTCTTGGCTCTGCGCCCCAGTTCGACCTCTTCTTCTATGGAGATTCTGGGTTCTCGTGAGATTTCAGATAGATAACGCTCTAATGATTCGTTGCTACGGTTGGTGATGGTCGGGCGTATCTTGATTTGTCGTCTCATGGTTTTTGATTGGTAAAATGGGGTTTCTTATTCGTATTTTTTGATGATGCTTGCTGCGTCTTCATTGCCGAGGGCCTTTGAACGCTGTAAATGACGGAGGGCTGCAGCCTTCTGCTTCAGTTCGCCATAGGCCACTCCTATGATTAGGTGTAAGCCGGCTTCTTCGGGACGAGCCTTTAGCAGGGGTTCTACATATTGCACTACGGCTTTATAATCGCCTACGCGCAGGAGGATGGCGGCTTCTTCTTCTTGATAGAGCGGAAGCGTTGCTGCATCAGCCTTTGTCTGGGCTGTGCGTATGTCGTCTAAGGCTTGCTGAAACATTCGCGCTTGCATCTCCGCTTGCTCTCGAAAGACGTAAAACTTATCGGTGAGATTGCTCGGCCCAACGTTGCGCTCATATTCGTTTAAGTCTATGACGGCTTCGCGGAACTTGCCTACTTTTACTCTTTGCTGCGCGCGCAGCCAGTAGTATTGTACGCTCGTCGCGTTGAGCGGCGTTTGGATGTTGGCAATCACGCTGTCTAACAAGGCCAAAACTTGTAGGTTGTCGCCGCCGGCTTTTTCTAAAGAAATGGCAGCGCCGTAAAAGGCTTCCGGAGATTTGAAAGTGCTTTCTTGGCCATCAGCTTGCACAATGTTTTTTGCGGAAGCTAAATATTTGTCGTAGGCCTCTTTGTAGCGCTCCATCGCAAAAAGGCATTGCGCTTCTTGGTAGAGATACAAGGGCTTGGGATTTATTGCGTAGGCTTTTTGCGCTTCAGTCATAGCCCTTGAAAGGCCCTCGTTGCCAAGAGAGTTTATGATAGCGAAGTTATAGAGCGTCGTACTATATATATAATGTATGGCATCTGCGTTCTTGGTCGGAAGGGATAACGCTATTTGGAAGCTGCGATCAGCATCGGCTAAGGCGTTAGTGAAAGTTTGAAACTTTCCTTGTAGTGCCCAGCCTTCAGCGTTTTGGGGATAAGCTTTCGTAAAATCGGAAAATGCATTGGCAGAAACCAATGTGTCAGAAAAATTGATCAAATATAAGGCGTTCATTGCCTCTTGCTCATCGTCGGGTAATGCTATTGGCAGCTTTATGGCCAAGAGATCACCGTTGATAAAATTGAGCGCTTGGGGTTGTAGCTCGTTGATAAAACGTGCATCTAAGGCGCAGGCTTGCGCTGCTTGTGGTTTCACGTTTTTCTGTATGATTCCGACTAATTCTCCGCTGCTGCTGTAAAGCGGACAGCCGAAATTCTCAGCTTTGTTTGCCGCCGTAATGTCGTAGTAGTTGTAGGTGTTGAAAGGGTTTACTTTTTCTACTTTGGCCGTTATCGGCTTGGCATTTTTGTGCGTGCTATATACGAAATATTGTATCTCACTTCCTGCTTGAACGCCCGTAGTTGTAATACAGGATAAAGACTTTTTCTTGGCTACGTTCGTACTGAAGCGTACCATATCGTAGGTGCTGTTGGCTCCTTCTATGCGCTGTACGTTGTACTTTTTACCGCTATCGTCAACAACAACGGCTTTGCTCGCTCCCTTAAAAAGATGATAAGGGGCGATTCCGATGCCTTTCTCATCTAAAAAGAAGCCATTACCTTCTCCTTTTAGCTGCCCCTGTGCATCATAGGTAAAGACTTTAAACAACCAGGTGGCCGGCGTGCCGGCGGATATTGTGCCGGGCAATAGGGTTAATAGGAGGATTAAGCGTAGAAGATATTTCATTGTTCAATTGATTCTTAAAAGTGATTTTGCATTGTTGATGGCTGCTTCCGTCATTTCGCTTCCTGTTAGCATATTTGCTATTTCTTTGATGCGTTCTTCTTGTGATAAAAGTGAAATGTGGCTTGTCGTTTTATCGTCGTCTTCAACTTTGTATACTCGATAATGATGAGCGCCAAGCGCAGCAATTTGTGGAAGGTGGGTGATGCAGAGCACTTGGCAGTTATCTGCTATTTGTTGCATAGTCAGAGCCATTTTTTCAGCCATTGTCCCTGAAACTCCTGTGTCGATTTCGTCAAAGATAATTGTTGGTAGTGCTTTGCTCTTTGCTATTAGTGCCTTTAGAGAAAGCATCAGGCGTGCAATCTCGCCACCGGATGCGATGGCAGCTACGTCTTGTAAGGGCCTATTTTTGTTTGCGCTGAACAATAACGAAATAGTATCGCTGCCGTTTCTATCAAAAGACGATTTGGACATCAGCGAGAATTCCAATTTGACGTGTGGCATCCCTAATGTTTGTAATTGCTCAATGAGAGATTTAGCAATCGTTTTTGCAGCCGTCTCCCGACTTTTTGTCAGTGCTTTCGCGCTTTTTGCTAATGCGCCGAGTTGCTGTTCTACTTCTTTCTCCTTTTCTTTAAGCGTTTCGTCAATGTTTTCTATTTCGTTGAGTCGCTTTTGTAGATCATCATAGATTTGTAAGAGTTCGGCAATAGTGCTGACCTTGTGCTTCTGTTCTAAAGAATAGATTGTGTTGAGTCGCTCTTCAACAAAGTTTTGCCGAATAGGGTCAAACTCTATTTCCATTTGCACCTTTTCCAGTTCGGAAGAGAGGTCTTCCAATTCGATGTAAGCACTATTGAGGCGCTCTGCCATTTCTTGCGCTTGTGGATAAACCGCGCTGATGCTGTCTAATTTCTGCGTCCCATTCTTGAGTTCTTCTAACAGGCGTAACTCTTCTGAAACTAAAGGCGCACAGGCTGCAAATAATGCTTGCTTAATGTCCTCTGCGTGATTTAATGTTGAGGCCTCTTGCTCTAATTCCTCCTGTTCGCCTTCGGAAAGATTGGCTTCTTGAAATTGTTGTATTTGAAATTTGAGGTAATCTTGGTTTGCTTGGTCTTTTTCTGCGCGAGCTTGAAGTTCTAGTAGCAAAGTTTGGGCTCTTTTCCAGGCCTCAAAAGTATGAAGATAAGTCTCTCGCAAACTTTGATTTCCTGCAATGGTATCTACAATGTCAAGCAAAAAATCTTCTTGGTTCATCAAGAGATTTTGATGTTGGGAATGAATGTCGATAAGATAAGTTCCCAGCTCTTTTAGTTGTGTGAGCGAGACCGGTGTATCATTTATAAAAGCGCGACTTTTTCCCGTATTGATTACTTCTCGACGCAAGATACATTCGGTATCGTCGTTGTCGATGTCGTTATCTGCAAAGAAAGACTTTAGATTTAGTGCACGGATGTCAAATGAAGCCTCTATGCTGCACTTCTTTTCCCCATTTTTTATAGCCTGTGCGTCAGCCCGCTTTCCCAGTAGTAGTCCTAAAGCGCCTAATATGATACTCTTTCCGGCTCCCGTTTCGCCGGTAATAACCGAAAAACCGCCGTGAAAGTCTATATCTAGCTCCTCAATGAGCGCGTAATTTGTAATATATAAATGCGTGAGCATATTATCTTATCTGATTCCAAGAAGGGTTTTTAGAAGCATTGATGGATGAAAGTATTTCTATTACCTCTTCTCGCTCCTTTCCATTTCCTTTTCCTTTAAAGATTTGCACAAGCTCATCTGCTTTGTACTCGGTAAAGATCTGCGGTAGGGCCGACATAGGCTTATTTTCGTGAGCTGTTTTGAGTAATTCTAAAGCCTTCTTTATTGCATTTCTGCCAATGTCACTGTCTTCTGCCATTTGGTCGAGGCCTTTGCGATAATACGTATATTGTAAATTGCGGAAAGGCTCCATCCCATTATCAAGTAAATCATTGATTATGGCATAACGGTTCTTTGCATTTTCAAATGCCTTCCATCCTTTATCCGGAAAAGATTGTGAATTGTTCACTACGGTTTGGGCCATTTTAAAAGCATCCGTTCCTGCTTTCGATTCCATCCCGTCTGCGTCCATACCGATTATTAAGTAGGCATAATAGGCTATGAGAGCCGTCAGCTGATTATCGGCCGCATCGGGCCTAAACTCTAATTTGTCGTAGGCTTGATATTGAAAATGAAACTCATTATCTTGTAAAGCAAAGACCGTAGTAGTGTATGTCGAATTAAAGACTGGGCGGGTAACTTGTACCGACATTGTGCAGTCAAACTTTCCCATAGATTCATTGTACTTGTTGACTACAATATTAAATGAACAACGGATGCGCTCATTTTTGCGTAAGGCCAAACCCGTCCATTGTCGGTTGTTGATAAACTCCGTGAGGGCTGTTTGCAAATTATCAAAGACCGCCGTTGAAGTCTGACTGATTTTACGATGATTTATAGTGACGCGAGCCTCTAATTCCTGCGCCTTTGCAGCATTGAGGCTAAACATGAGGCCACACAAAAACAATATCAATCGAATGATTCGCATAAATAATCTATAATATCTCGCGCTACTTCGCTTTTCTTCTTTAGCTCAAACACGCGCTCTTCATTCTTCGCGATGATTGTCACTTTATTGGTGTCGTGAACAAAGCCTGCACCTTTATCATTAAGCGAATTGAGCACAATAAAGTCTAAATGCTTCTTCGCTAATTTGGCTTTTGCGTGTTCTTTTTCATTAGTTGTTTCCAATGCAAAGCCTATCAACTTCTGATCCGTCCTTTTCGCTTGGCCAAGAGCGGCGGCAATATCACGCGTAGCTACTAAATCCAGGTGCAACACATCGCCTTCTCGCTTTATCTTTTCTGTAGCGGTTGTTGCCGGAGTGAAGTCCGCAACGGCAGCACAGAGAATACCAACATCAGCCTTTGGGAAAGCCTCCGTTGCTGCTGCAAACATTTCGGCAGCACTCTCTACATGTATAATATGTATGTTCGGATGCTTCGCCGTTAAGGCGACCGGACCGGAAACGACCGTAACCTCCGCACCTTGCGCTGCACAAGTTTCCGCCAGAGCATAACCCATCTTGCCGGAAGAGTAGTTTCCGATAAAACGTACCGGATCTATCTTTTCGTATGTCGGTCCGGCAGTGATTAAGACTTTTTTTCCTTTCAACCTCTGGCGCGAAGCGAAGAAATCAGCTAAGGTATCAAAGATCCTTTCCGGCTCTTCCATTCGGCCTTTGCCTATCAGATGACTGGCCAACTCGCCGCTTTGCGGTTCAATGATAATATTCCCAAACGCTTTTAATTGATCAAGATTTTTTTGCGTAGAAGGATGAGCAAACATATCCAAGTCCATAGCCGGCGCAATAAATACGGGCGCCTTCATAGATAGATATGTCGTGATCAGCATATTGTCTGCCACACCATTCGCCATTTTTCCGATCGTCGATGCCGTGGCCGGTGCGATAATCATCGCATCCGCCCATTGCCCAAGGTCTACATGGCTATGCCAAGTTCCATCTCGCTGCGCGAAAAATTCGCTAATGACAGGCTTTGAGGTTAAAGCTGACAGCGTTATGGGCGTAATAAATTCCTTGCCGGCCGGCGTGATGACCACTTGCACTTCTGCACCTGCCTTAATGAGCAGGCGTATGAGCGTGCACGCCTTATAAGCGGCTATGCTGCCCGTGATGCCGAGTACGATATGCTTCCCTTTCATAGCGTAGGCTTATAAACCTGCTTTCAATCTTATGCGTAGCAGCGTTTGTTTCGTATTTTGCGTGAAATCACCTTGCATGATCCAAGAAAAATAGCCGGGATCTGAGCGCAGAATGTCGGTAACGGCGCGCCCCTTATACTTTCCAAAATTGAAGACCTCCGTGCCCTGCTCGTCATAAGCTATACGTCCGGCTAAATCTACATTGCGATTGCGGCGTGTAAATTCAGAAAGCCAGCCTACATTGCCTTGCAACTCTTTACCATATTTTTCCAATTGTGCTTTAAGCACTTCATACGTAGCCTGCGTATCGGCCATAGCCGTATGGGCGTTGTGTAGGTCCTTGTTGCAATAGAATTTGTAAGCAGCAATCAAGTTGCGTGGTTCCAGTTTGTGGTAAATGGTTTGCACGTCAACCAGCTTGCTTTTCGTTATGTCAAAGTCAGAGCCGGCTCGGGCAAATTCTTCGACGAGCATCGGTACGTCAAAGACGTTGGAGTTAAAGCCTGCCAAATCGCAAGATTGGAAAATGGCAGTCAATTCTCCCGATTTTTCTTTGAAAGTGGGGCAGTCTGCCACGTCTTCATCTTTAATGCCGTTCACCGCCGTCGCTTCAGCCGAAATGTGCATTTCGGGATTAAAGCGTAGCGTCTTTGATTCCTCTCTTCCGTCGGGGAAAACTTTGATATAACTAAGCTCTACGATGCGATCGCGTGCTATTTGCAGTCCGGTAGCCTCTATATCAAAGAAGATGATGGGGCGTGTCAGATTTAGTTGCGTCATTTATCGAATTGTTTCTGTTGGTGTTGCATCAACCAATAAGCGGCCTGATATAGAGCAAGTCGTTCGGCCGCATTATGATGGCGTGATTTGTGTTCTTAATCAATGATCATCATAGGCATGAGGAGCATTAAAATGTCCTCTCCCTCCTCTTGCTCCGTCGGCAGGATCAGGCCGGCACGGCTGGCATCGCCCAGTTTGAAGACAACTTCTTCTCCCGGCAAGTTGTTGAGCAGTTCGAGCAAGAACGGGCCTCTATAACCGATCTTGATAGGCGTGCCATTGTAATCGCAGAGCAAATTTTCTTCTGCCGACATCGAATAATCCGTATCCTGAGATGAGATTCTCATCTTGCCATTGTCTATGTTTAACTTAACTAACGAGCTGACAGCATTTGAGAAAATCAAGACGCGACGGAGCGCAGCTATGAGCGCTTCGCGATTAACGCTGATGATGTTTGGGTTATCTTGTGGAATAACGCCGGCATAGTTGGGAAAGCGTCCCTCTGTCAAGCGGCAGTTCATCTCGAAGTTTGCACCTGTAAAAACAGCTCTGCGCCCGTCAAAAGCCAATTCTATTGCATCTTCTTCCTTGCCTAGGATGTTCTTGAGCAGTGTGGCCGGTTTTTGCGGAAGGATGAATGAGCCGGGCTTTTCCACTTTTATGTCGAGAAGCGTGTTGCAAGCCATCTTTTGTCCATCGCTTGCTACCATCGTCAAGCCCGATGTTTTGAGGTCAAAGTAAATGCCGTTCATCACGGGGCGCAATGGGTCATTGGCTGCCGCAAACAAAGAGCGGTTGATAGCATCGAGCAACTGGCTGGAGGTTATGCTTACTTGCAT
>JABZGO010000074.1 GCA_015259305.1 Alloprevotella tannerae
CTATTGGAAGTATCTCAAAACCAAACTAAGAAAAGAAAACAGTCAGTTGGTTAGTACAACTAACCAACTGAAGCTAAAAGCTTCTGACGGGAAGTCTTATAAGACAGATACGTTTGATGCAGAGGGTGTAACCCTTTTGGCAAAGCATATCAACAATACCAAGGCAACGAACTTTCTTGACTGGTTCCTCTATAGTGATAACACTATTGACGGACAGAGCAAGAAAAAGGCTTATCAGCTTTTTGAAAGTGGTATCTTAAAGACTGTAGACCCAGGTACAATCACATGTTTGCAACAGATTCATGCCTATCTCTTTGGGGGATTATACGATTTTGCAGGACAAATCCGTACGAAGAATATCTCAAAAGGGGGATTCACGTTTGCTAATTGTATGCACTTCCCTGAAACCCTGCAAACAATAGAGCGAATGCCCGAAACTACTTTTGATGAGATAATGGACAAATACGTGGAGATGAACGTAGCCCATCCCTTTATGGAAGGCAATGGTCGCAGTACTCGTATTTGGCTCGACCTCATACTGAAACGTTCTCTCAAACGGTGTGTCGATTGGAGTCAGATAGATAAGAACGAATATCTGGCTGCTATGCGTGAGAGCGTATCAGATAGTGCGCATATAAGGGCTTTAGTAAAGTCTGCGCTTACTACAAAGATTGATGATAGAGAGATGTTTATGAAAGGCATCGATTATTCATACTACTATGAACAAAATGATTGATTCATAATATGATGTACAATTCTATCAATAACCTCAAAGTTTTTTCTAGACCCACAAACTTACTCAGAGCAACTCTATGGTCTCAACAGAACAAGAGAAAGCGCAACTTTCAAATACGATAACTGGTATTTTATATCAAAAAACTAACATGTGATTTAGGTTGATTGTATTTATCTATCTAAATCAAAATTTTGAAGAATTTATAATATATGGATATAAAATTATTCTTTTCTTGGCAATTGGATACAGATTCCAAGAAGTTACATCAAACAGCCTTTATAAGGACATGCATTCAGACAGCTATTGCAAAAGTCAATAAGGAACTAAAACATGTAAATATTGAATATCAAGAAGGAGTTAAGGGTGTTTCTGGAGCACCCGATATCGTTCCTGAAATTGAAGAACGTATAAGTAAATGCCATATTTTCATTGGAGATTTGACGTTTATCAACCAAGAGACGAGGATAATAAAATTTCTAAAAAAAATATTTGGCATCAAACACAAGACTACCTCTAATCCAAATGTTATACGAGAATCTTCTCTATTTATGGCACGTCCTTTTATGAAATATCAAGGGTTTTATGTATTGAATAGTGTCTTTGGCAACCCCGTAGAGGATGAATCTCAGATGTTCTTTGACCAAAGAGGCAAAAGATTCCCATTATCTTTTGCGCTTAAACAATATACTGACAATGTTCCCGAGCTTATTTATCAGAAAGAGCAAAAGAAGTTTATATCAGCATTAACTGGAGCCATAAGAGAATGTGCAGAACAAGCTGTATTTCATCTAGGAGAAGACATTAAACCTTTTTTGACATGGGAAAGCCATAAATCTATTTCGGGCTTTGATGGTGGGTATATTCAAGATGGACTTGAACAATATCTTGAAAAAATAAAAGGAAATAAGGAGAATTTACGCATTAGTGGTCTTTCTGGATTAGGAAAAACGCGTATGGTTATGGAAGCCTTTAATAATAAGAATGTTAAGTATTTATATGCTTACATAGATTGCCAGGCTAACAATTACGAGTTAATTCTTGAAAAACTGCCATTTATGTTTGAGCACTATAAGGAGATGGTTTTAATACTTGATAATTGTGATATAGCTCTTCATGACAGGATTATTCGAATAAAGAAATCAAATCATGCTTCAAATCCAATAATAACAATTTATAATGAGCCAGACGAGAATAGTAATTCATTCTCGACCCCTTTAAGATTACAGAAAGAACTCAACACTGTTGTTAAAAAAATCATAGAGAGATTCTCGAAATTTTATAAGCCTGAAGATAAAGAAAAGTTATTAGATTTCGCCGGAGGCATACCGATGATGGCACAACTGTTGGTTGAAGGATTAAGAAACGGAGATCCTATTGGAGTAGTAAGTGACGCAGCGTTGATGAATAAAATTCTTGATGCGAACGAAAATTCCGATGACAGAAAAATAATGCGTACACTTTCTCTTTTTAATTTTATTGGATTTGAAGGAGATTTACACAAAGAATTGGAGTTTGTAGCCACGACAAAATGCATCACATCCATTGACAAAGACAGCAGGGTATTGGTACAAGACTTTGACCGAGTAATATTAAAATACCTGAAGAGGAAGATAGTCGAACGAAAAGGAAGACTTATCGGTATAAGACCAATACCGATAGCCTTGTATCTTATTAGCGAGTGGATAGAACAGTGTTCTGATGCTAGATTGTTGGCTGTTATCAAAGCTATACAAGAATCGGAAATTGCAAAGCCTCTGACAGATTCATTTGCAGATCAATTTAGGTACATGGGACATAATGCAAAAGCGTGCAATATGCTCAATCAGTTACTAGGAGCAAATAGCCCTTTTGGAACAGCGGAAGTGATAAATACTGATTTGGGTTCACGCCTCTTCCGCTCATTTGCAGAGGTGAATCCAGAAGCTGTGTCGGAGTGCCTTTGGAATGTAATAGGAAGTATGGGTGTGGAGTCGCTTAGGGGCATTGATGAAGGAAGAAGAAATCTGGTATGGACAATAGAGAAAATCTGCTTTGAGCCTAATACTTTCGACAGAGGGGCAGAAATGATGATGCTCTTGGCCATTGCGGAGAATGAGCATATCAGTAATAATGCTACTGGTCAGTTTATTGCATTGTTCCCATTGTATCTGCCGGCAACTGCAGCAACATTGAAAAAAAGACTTCTGTTTCTTCAAAAACAAGTGCAATATAAGGAAAGGCAGTTAATAGTATTGAGTGCCTTAGATCGTGCTTTGAGAACACGGGATTTTATCTTCTTTGCAGGAGCAGAGCAGAGGGGAACAGAAAAACTGCCAAATTACCAGCCAGAAACAAAAAACGAGATATCCGAGTATGTTCACGGATGTTTGGATGTGTTAATGGATATTGTTGAGGATAACCCTGATTTGTTAGATAAATGCAGTGAAATACTTGAGAGTAATTTGGGATGCTTATGCGAAGCTGGCTATGGCAATAGCACAATGAATTGCATACATAAAATAGCAGAGCTGAAAAAACACTCCTGGGATAAAATGCTTGATGCGATTCGTTTTGTTCTATGTCATAAGGCAATAAGACTAACAGACAAACTACGTGCGGATATGGAGGAAATGATATTCCAGCTTAGTAATAATGATTTCTTCTTTAGGTTCTCACAGGTTGAAAAGAAAAATAGATGGGTATCAGATAATTTTAACTATGATGAAATAATTGATAGAAACAATAAAGATTATGAAGAGTTGGCAAAAGAAATGGCGTCTGACCATAAACTGTATACTACTGATGTTCTCAAGAAAATATACTCGTTAGATGCTTACTATGGTAGTATATTTGGTGGCGTTGTAGCGAACTCTATGGACAAGGATGCTCAGAACGTTTTTATTTGCAACTCGATTGAATCGTTCCATATGCTGGATAAATACAACTTCTCGATATTTGTTGATTTTATCAGACAAGTTAGCGAGGAGGTTTTTGAAATAGCATTTGGGGCAATGGCCGCTTTAGAAAAGAAATCCGTTCTGTTCGCATGTGTGGCGGCAAGAAACTATAACTTCAACGAGCGTTATCCTGAAGCCTTGTACCAGATGGTTAAAGAGCAGAAAGCGAGGGTCAACGAATATGAACACCTTTGGCGATATATGCCATTGGGTACGCATACAGAGGAGGATATCCTATACCTATTTCAACGTATCGCAAGCCTGCCACAATCTTTCAATACGCTAATCCACATGGTGGCTATGATGCTATTATTGGGCGGAGTGAAGGATAATAGAAAACAGTTGCGCAAATTTATCGAGGAAGAAATAACCAAGCGATTAGATGATTTTAGTAAATTGGCAAAAGACGATGACTATTGGCATGTCTTAAGGAAGATACTTGAAGAAACCGCCAACCCCAGTTTTGCGAGGGAGATTATGCACAGAATCTTGCTCCTCATAGAACACTCGGACGACTTGCATTATAAAAATTATAATATAGAGGATTGTATGGGGTTGTTAATTGGCAAGTATTTCGATGAGGTTTGGCATGATTTATCAGAAGCTCTCGTCTGTGAAGGTAAAAGATATATGCTATATTACAAACTGAAATCAATCCTTGGTTCTATGACAGGTTACAAGAATGAAGTTGGTATTTTGTTCCAAACGGATCATAGTGATGCATTGTTAGCTTGGTGTGCAAAGTATCCTTTAGTCGCTCCAGAGCGTCTCATGCTGATGGTTCCTCTTTATGGGGAGAACGGATTCTCAGATATTGTGCTTAAGCTTGTTGACTTGTACGGAGAACAAGAAGGTGTTTTAACCGCTCTATCTTGCAATATGGGATCTTTCAGCTTTGTTGGATCTATTGTGCCACTTTATGAGAAGCAAATTAAGTGTATAGAAGAACTATCAAATAATCATTCGGAAAAGGTTAGGACCTGGTCTGTTAAGATGTTGACCGACTTAAAGAAACAAATTGACATCGAAAAAAATCGAGATGCAGAAGGAGTTCTCAGGCATAGATAGATTGAGTAATTATAATGATAACATCCAAGATATTTTCTAATCAATACTACTCAAATTGAGGAAACATTTTTGTACCATATAAATATAAATCGTTGATAATCAGTGTAGAATATATTTGAGGAAGTGAAGTAAAAGTAAATTAAGGATGATATAGTCCCCAATGGTATTTCTACCATTGGGGACTTTTATATAATAAATAGTCAACGTGGGATCGATGCGAATGTCATTTCATAAAGACTTATCACTTTGGCACATCTCTGAAGCACAATATAAATATAGGATAACGATCTTCCCAAGAAAGGAGCTTACCTTTTCAGCAAAAGGTGCGCTCCTTTTTCGTAAAAAGTACGGACGTTTTGCCCAAAAGGTGCGGATCTTTTCCTTAAAAGGAACGTTCTCATCCTTGAGCGGGGCATTCAAGCGATCAAGGAAATTCGGACAGTGCACATAATTGTGGCACTATCTCATTTTATCCCGCTTTCTGTCGCTTAGAAATGAGGTAAGAAAGAATAAATGCTTACATTTGCATGCTTCTTCTGCCGCAGGTGGCGGGAGGACGAATGAAACACACATCAAGAGGCAAGGGCGGCGAAAGCCGCTGGCGCTTTTAATAAACCCAACTTAAGTGCGATGTGTTGCCCAATCGCTTTCATCGGACGGTATCGGCAGCAGCGCAAATATTTGTAGAGTTAAACTTATGAGTAACCCCATCTTCCACTTCTTTCGTCGGATTTCCGGACATGAGAACAAAAGTTTAGGCGGCGGACCTAGTGCGGCCTTGCAAGGTACAATTTGTGCTTTAGTTGCCGCAATTTGTTATGGACTTTTGCCGACGCTCGTTCTCCCGATGAGTGAGTCAAACGCAGCGGCAAATCCTGAAGATTTCATGCCCAACCTCTCGATTCTCTTCTATCGATTTATAAGTGCGGCCGTCATAATAGGCCTCTTTATGCTCATTAAGAGAAAGAGTTTTCGCATCACGCGCGGCGAACTCGTTACGCTACTCTACCTTGCATTCCTGTCGGATGGGGCTGCACTTTTCCTCTTTGGTGGTTATCAGTATATGTCGACCGGTGTGGCTACGACGCTTCACTTTATGTATCCGGCGTTCACCACGATCTTGATGATGATGTTTTACAACGAGGCGCGCAAGCTCTCAACCATCATCGCCGTGACGCTGGCTGTTGTCGGCGTGGGCGTACTTTCGTGGCAATCAGACGGAACCGTCGATTGGCGCGGCGTTATTATCGAGTTGATTTCCGCCCTTTGCTATGCGCTCTACTTGATTCGAGTGAACCGCTCGCGAGTTAGAGATATGGACGCTTTGAAGATGACGTTCTATATTATGCTACTCGGCGCCATGATCTTTATAGGCTACGCACTCTTAGAGAACAAATTTGAGATGATCACGACCCAGACACAGCTGGTTTCGCTTTCGATTATGGGCCTCGTAAGTACGGTTGTGACCAACCTTTGTTTGATTGTTGCCGTTAAGAATATTGGTTCTACAATGACGTCTGTTTTAGGCGCACTCGAGCCGCTGACGGCCGTCACCTTAGGGTTGATTTTCTTCAACGAGCCATTGACGACGAGCATCCTTATTGGTTTAGCACTCATTATCCCTGCCGTGATTATGATCATCTTCACACGCGGACGAAAATAAGATTACACTCATGAGTTTCTTCAAAAAACTATTCGGCGCGTCTGAAGAACCGACGGAAGAAAAGGCCGCCAAAGACGCTGATCGCCGTTTCAACATCCTTTGTGACGATGGCTTACGTGCAAAGCAAATGGGGATGGCCGACTTTGCTGAAAAATGCTTCACGGAAGCGCTGGAGATTAAGCGCGAACTTCGCGTCGTGAGCTTTTTGGCTGAAGTGCAGTTGATGCAGCAAAACTATTCTGCTGCGCTGCCCCTCTTGCAAGAACTTCACGCTGAAGAAGCCGGCAACTTGGAAATAGGTTTGCTACTGGCGAATACGTATGGAGAGACAGAAGACTATGCGTCGATGCAGCAAGTCTGCTCGGCGCTCGCGGACATTGAGGCGAAGGAGCCGCGACTCCTTTATTTGTCGGCTAAGGCCGCGCACGCATTAGACCAGCACGAGGAAGCACTCAACTTTCTCGATGAGGCGATCAGCGAGCGTACGGATTATGCACAAGCTATCCAACTGCGTGTGCAAGTGCTTTCAGCTTTGGCGCGCTACGACGAAGCTTTGGTTGATGCTGAGCGCTTAATAAAGGAATCACCGGACCATGAGGATTATGCACTGCTCCAAGCTGAGACGCTTGCGGCGTCAGGACGTTACGCCGAAGCTGAAGCTGCGTGTGAAAAAGTAAGCGAACTGAATCCGTTTAACATAGAAGCCCACGCTCTGTTAAGTCGGCTGGCCGAACAGAGTGGAGACTTGGCCAAAGCAATTACGCATTGCGACGATGCCATCGCCTTGCAACCCGCCAACCCCAACCTCTACGACCGTCGAGCAGCACTATTCCGCAAAAACAACGCGCCAGAAGCTGCCGAGGAAGATGTAAAAAAGGCGGCCGACTTGCGCGCCGGCGAGCACGACAAGTAACAGGCTTCCTAGTTCTACCTTGGCTGAGCGCCCCGCAGATTTTGAAAGCAACATATAAGATATTGAAACGATGAAAGATTACCCCAAATGGCTTTTGGCCTTGGCTTTTCTGAATATCATCCCGATATTCCTCAGCGTATTCTTTCTCTTTGGCGGACTATTCAAAGCGCCGAGTAGCCGGGGAACTTTTATAGGGCTTCTCGTTTATCTCTTGGTCAACTTATTATGGATACTGCCTATCGTAGCCTTTTTTGTAGGCCTCAACGACTATCGCAGAGGTTATGAAAAACGCGGCATCGCCCTACTCGTGTGCGGCAATCTCTTGACGCTTCTTGATTTCTTGCTAATATTTTAGTGACAACACCCCACAACAACGTGGCGCGGAAGTGAATTGTACCCCTTCCGCGCCGCTTTGTATAGAAAAGTCTGTCGATAAGTTTGCTGTTAAAGCGTTTTGTAACGCTTCGACGGGCGATGAGATTCCACTGAAAACGTTTACGCTCGTGAGGGAAAGCTCTTTTCCTCACGAGCGTACGCGTTTATTATCACGAGCGCAAAGGTGTACGCTCGTGAGCGTACACGACAGGGACAGGCCCTGCAAGTTGTAGCATTAACTAAATGCTTTGCGAAAGTGCGAATTTAATAATTGAGCAGCGAACTATCGCCATAACTTAAAAAGCGGAAATCGTGCGCAAGTGCGTA
>JABZGO010000075.1 GCA_015259305.1 Alloprevotella tannerae
CGCGAATGTAGCCCGTGAGGGGGAGCAATTCTTTGAGTGGAAGGGGTTCGACTTTCTTATTGCCGCTCGCCTTGGCCGCTCGCTTTAGATCTACTTCGCTGTCGCCGGGCACTACGCAAACGAGGCAGCCTTGCTTATCGCCGCGCAAGACGATGGTCTTAAAGACGCTCTTGACGTCTTCACCAAGCGACTCGGCTACGTGAGCGGCGCTTAGGTCGTGCTCATCGACGACATAAGGAATCAGTTCGTAGCTGATGCCTTCGCGGTCGAGCAAGCGGGCAGCGTTGGTTTTCTTCTCTTTGCTCATCGGTGCAATTCTTCTTTTAGGTATCGGGCCGTATAGCCTAAACCCTTGCTTACGACTTGTTCGGGCGTGCCTGTGGCTACCACTTTGCCGCCGCCTCGGCCGCCTTCGGGGCCCATATCGATGAGGTAGTCGGCAGATTTGATCACGTCTAAATTGTGCTCAATGACAATAACGGTGTTGCCCTTTTCGACCAACCGGTTTAAGACGCCGAGCAGGATGCGTATGTCCTCGAAGTGCAGACCCGTAGTCGGCTCATCTAATATATATATTGTGTTACCCGTATCCCGCTTTGCCAGTTCGGTAGCCAGTTTTACGCGCTGACTCTCGCCGCCTGAAAGCGTCGTGCTGCTTTGTCCTAATTTGAGATAGCCCAAGCCCACGTCTTGCAATACTTTGATCTTATGCAGAATAGTGGGGACATTCTCGAAAAACTCAACGGCGTTGTTGACCGTCATATTAAGTACGTCGGCGATGCTCTTACCCTTAAAGCGCACCTCTAAGGTCTCTCGATTATAACGCTTGCCGTGGCAGGCTTCGCAAGGGACGTAGACGTCGGGCAGGAAGTTCATCTCGATCGTCTTGTAACCATTGCCTTTGCACACTTCGCAGCGTCCGCCCTTGACATTGAAAGAAAAGCGTCCGGGCTTATAGCCACGCATCTTGGCTTCGGGCAATTCGACAAAGAGATTGCGGATGTCAGAGAAGACGCCCGTATACGTAGCCGGATTGGAACGCGGCGTGCGGCCCAACGGACTTTGATCGACGGCTACGACCTTGTCGACCTGCTCGATTCCTTCGAGTTTTCCGTAGTCTAATGGCGCCCGCAGGGAGCGATAAAAGTGTTGCGAGAGGATGGGAAGTAGGGTGTCGTTGATCAATGTCGACTTGCCGCTGCCCGATACGCCCGTCACGCAGACGAACGTGCCGAGCGGGATCGTCACATTCACGCTTTGTAGATTATTGCCCTTTGCCCCGACAAGGCGGAGCTTGTGCCCGTTGCCTTTGCGGCGGTTCTCCGGTAGCGCAATCTCCCGCTCGCCGTTAAGGTAATCGGCTGTGAGCGTATGGCGAGAGAGCATTGTCGTAGGCTTTCCTTGAAAAACGACTTCGCCGCCCAAGCGCCCGGCGCGCGGACCCATATCTATAATGTAGTCGGCCGCCAGCATCATATCTTTGTCGTGCTCTACGACGATGACTGTATTGCCAATGTCGCGCAAATTCTTGAGCGATTCAATCAGGCGCACATTGTCGCGCTGATGCAGACCGATGCTTGGCTCATCTAATATATATAGTACGTTGACCAACTGTGAGCCGATTTGCGTGGCCAAGCGTATGCGCTGACTCTCGCCGCCCGAAAGACTCATCGTGGCGCGCGAAAGGGAGAGATAATCCAAACCTACGTCTAACAAAAACTTGAGGCGGGTGCGCAATTCTTTCAAAATTTCGTGGGCAATGGCGGCGCGCTGCTTATCAAGTCGCGCTTCAAGATCGGAAAGACAAGCGTAGAGTTCGCTAATGTCCATCTCCGCGAAGTCGGCGATAGAGCGGCCGTCCAAGCGATAAGAGAGCGCTTCGCGATTTAAGCGTTTGCCGTGACATTCAGGGCAAACCGCCGTGCGCGAGAATTGTTCAGCCCATTTCTGCGAAGCTGCTGTCATCTCGCTATCCGCCATCTGGTTGATATATTTCGCAAGGCCGTCGTAGCTTACGATGAAGTCCTCCGTCGTATGCATCGCAGCGGCGGGAATGCGCAAGCGCTCGGTTGTGCCGTTGAAAATCATATCAACGGCTTCTTCCGGAATATCTTTAAAAGGCGTCTTAAGATCGCAGCCGAAGGGCACTAAAATAGCCTCAATTTCCGCAAAGATCAGCGTGCTGCGATAAGCGCCTAAAGGCGCCAGAGCGCCCTTGCGGATGGAGAGCGTGGGGTCAGGAATAACTTTTTCGCGGTCTATTACGCTGACATAGCCCAAGCCCTTGCATTTAGGGCAAGCGCCTTCCGTGGAATTAAAAGAAAAGTTGTTGGGTGCCGGCTCTCTGTACGACAAACCGCCGACAGGGTCCATCAAGCGCTTGCTGTAATAACGCGTTTGATCAGCCGCCACGTCAAAGAGCATCATCAAGCCGTTGCCTTGCTCCAAAGTCTTGTGTACGCCGTGCGCCAAGCGCTTCTCATCTTTCGCTTGCACGACCAGTTTGTCTACGACAACTTCGATGTCGTGCATACGATAGCGGTCGAGCTTCATTCCGCTCACGGCCTCGCGCAGTTCGCCGTCGACGCGAACCGTCAGAAAGCCTTTTCGGCGTACCGTTTCAAAGAGTTCTTTGTAGTGTCCTTTGCGCTGCCGCACAAGCGGCGCGAGCAAAAGTACCTTTTTGCCTTCATATTGCTCTAAGATCAGTGACGTAATCTTCTCTTCAGAATATTTTACCATCAGTTCGCCCGACAAATACGAGTAGGCATCAGCCGCGCGAGCATACAAAAGGCGGAGAAAATCGTATATCTCCGTCACGGTGCCTACGGTCGAGCGCGGATTTTTGTTCGTTGTCTTTTGCTCAATGCTGATCACCGGACTCAGACCCGTTATCTTGTCGACGTCGGGGCGCTCAAGATTGTCCAAGAAGCCGCGTGCATAAGCTGAAAACGTCTCGATATAGCGGCGCTGACCTTCGGCATAAAGCGTATCAAAGGCCAACGAACTCTTGCCGCTCCCGCTCAGACCGGTGATCACCGTCAAGCTGTGGCGCGGCAGGCGTACGTCCACATTCTTCAAATTGTGTACGCGCGCTCCCAGCACATCTATATATTGTTCGGCGTCTGTAGGCATGTGTCGTTTATGGTGCTACCGGCGTATTCTCGTCGAAGCCACGCAGCAGATTGATCGTTCTTTTGATGTTATAGTTGCGTCCGTCTGCTCCTTTGGCTTGCAGGTTGAGGTAATAAGCGCCGTCAGGTGCATCGCTGCCTCCGGCGCGGCCGTCCCAACCTCCTTTGAGGTCTGTCCATTCATAGAGTTTCTTACCCCAGCGATCAAAGATGACGGCTCGAAAAGAGACGATGCTCTGGTAGCCATCCTTTACTTTGAAGACATCGTTAATGCCATCGCCGTTGGGCGTAAAAGCATTGGGCACTTCCAGTCGAGATTCGGAGATGGTGATCTTAAACGGCTCATCCATACTATATTCTATGGTGTCCGTGCCTTGCACAAAACTAATCAAAAGACTGACGGTAAACGAACCACTCTCTCGAAAAACGTAGGTCGTATTTTCTTCGTGGCGCAAGAGGAAAGGCTTTGACTCGCCCACCTTCGTAAAGCGCCATTCATAAAGCGGTGTATAGTTGCCGATTGTCTGCGGATTGGCCGTAAACTCAGCCGTCATCGGCGCATTGCCTATGTATTCTGAAACTTCCTCGCCGATTGTCTCGCCATACGTCACACGCATTTTCGGCATAGCCGAAGGATTCACGTCATCAGCCTGAGCCGACAGCGCGAAGAGGGCGAAAAAGCAGCCCAAAAGGGCCGACAACAAACGTCTCATATCAGAAGATTTTGCGCGAAGATAGTGAAAACTCATATACAGGCAAAAACGAAATCCAACAAAATATATTGTCTGTGAGCTTATAGCGAGATAAAAGCGAGCAAGGAAAAAGCAAAAAAAAGAAAGAGCGCCGACCCTTTAGCCGATGCTCTCTATCTCAAACCTTTCGAACGTTGTGTTATAATCTCTTTCTGTGTGCCTCCTCGAATGAAGGCGTAAGATGATTGAAGTCTAGTTTAAACGGTTTTCTTCTTGTGCTGATTAATGGTTAATGCACGTTCCTAATCCGTTTGAGGTTACAGCAAAAGTATAGGTTTTCATACTCTTACACAAATTGATCGCCTCTTTTTGTCGATTTTAATGTCGAAAATCAACGCTTTTTAGAGCGATTAACAATTACCCTTATGCTTTTGCTTTATCAGCTAAACAAAACTTGCGGCTAATTCATTCTTTTCGGAAACGCTCTACTTTACGCTTTGTAGCTCTTCGTGTGGAATTTTTTTGTCATTTTCTTTTGCCTTTTCAGGCGATTGTCGGAAGCTGATGTGTCGCGAGTCTGTTTTTAAATTAACGAGTTGACTGATTTTCCCCCTTTTTGCGCTGCGGCGTCGCTGTTTTGTCTAAAAAATTGCCAATGTATAACGAAAGCGTTTTGCCCCGATTTTCCGTTTTTCGCATCTGTTGCAAGGTGGGTGGTGCCCGTCTCGTCTTAAATATGCCTCGGCGCAAGTAGCACTACGGGAGGTAATGAGGCGTTTTTTAAGTGTAGATGTTTGGAGAAGAGAGGCGGGCTGCTTATTTTTGTAGGCGCAAACTATCGTCCAATCAACACATTATTCCATGATGAAAAGACTGCTCCTCTTCACCGCGCTCTTTTGCCTCGCCTTTTCTGCCGTAGCCGGCGATGACTTCAGTACGAAAACGCAGACGGCCTTGCAAGCATTAGACAAGGTGGTCGAGCATAAGGAGCAATACCTCCGCCGGCGGGAGCAGCAAGCATCGAAGTTGAAGCAGCTTTTGCGTAAAGTGCCCGACGCGCAGCGGGCGCCGATTTACCGACAACTTTTTGAAATCTACCTACACACGCAAGCCGATTCGGCAAACCTTTATTTGCAGCGGCTCGAGCAGACGCCGCAGGCACATACCGACCCATCGCTCCACGCCTATGTCTTGTTGGGGCGTGCCGAACTCTTGGCTTTGATGGGCTTATATCCGGCGGCGCTGGAGATGGCCGATAAAGCAGCAGCCCTTCAGTTGAAAGGCAACGATTTGCTTCATTACTATCGCATCAAGCGCACGCTTTATGGGTGGATGAAAGACTTTGCCGCCGAAACAGCATCCGGCGGTTCGCCTGCCAAATTGACGGCCGCTTACAGAGACTCTATCCTTTCGCTTGAGCCGGCCGGACACGGGCGCAACATTGTCTTGATCGACAAGCTTCTTAGCGAAGGAAAAGTGAAGGAAGCCTCGCAATTGGCGCAGGCTGAATACCGGCGGAGCAAGGCCAATCTCGATGTTTTCACCCTCTTTAATCTGGCTGAGTGCTACCGACTTTCCGGCGATTACGACCAAGCGGCCTACTATTTGGCTGAGACGGCGTTGATGGACTTGAAGGCCGGTGTGAAAGAATACGAGGCCCTCCCCTTATTGGCTGAGTTGCTCTTTCAGCGGGGCGACCTGACGCGGGCCTACAATTATTTGATCTGCACGATTCAAGATGCCAGCTATTGTAAAGCTCGTTTGCGCTCAGTCGAAGCCAGCAAAATCTTCCCGATCATCGACCGCGCCTATAAAGAAAAGTCGCAAGAATGGACGCGCATCGAGCGCATCTTCTTTGCCGGCGTTTCCCTGTTGGCCCTGCTGCTCTTCATCGCCGTCTTCTACCTGCGGCGGCAGATGAAAAAACTCTCGCAGACGCGTATGGTCTTGGCCAAGACCAATAAGCAACTCTTAGAGACCAATGCGCACCTGCAAATGACCGATAAGATGAAAGAAGCCTACATCGTTCGCTATCTGGATCGCTGTCGAGATTACATAGAAGCCATCGGAGGTTATCGGCGTTCGCTTTTGAAGTTGGCCAAGGCGGGTAATATGCAAGAGGTGGCCAATCGTCTTCGCTCCGACATTTGGGAAGAGAGCGAGCAGGAGCGCTTCTATGCCGACTTCGATGAGGCTTTTTTAAACCTCTTTCCTAACTTTATCGACGATTTCAACGCCTTGCTCATACCCGAAGCGCAGATCTATCCGCGCAAAGACGAACTGCTCAATACGGAGTTGCGCATCTTTGCCCTCATTCGCTTAGGCGTCAAGGAGAGCGGCCGCATAGCTCACTTTCTCAACTATTCGCTGGCCACGATCTACAATTATAGAAGTAAATACCGAAACAAATCCATCCTCTCAAAGGACGATTTCGAGCAGCGCGTGCAGCAGTTGTAGACCGCCCCTTTGGCTATGCACCGCCCTCCGGGGCTTGTAAGTTGCGCTTCATCGCTTTTCTGAAATAATAGTAGAAAAGCGCCGCTGCCGTAAACAAGCCTGCCGGCAACCCGAGAAAGAGTCCGTTAAGTTTCCAATCGAAAACAAATCCCAGCAGATAACCCACGGGAATACCGATACAAAGATACGACACCAAAGCGATGGGCGCCATCGGCTTTACGTAAGCCGTTCCGCGCAAAGCGTTGGCATAGCAGATCTGCATCGCGTCGGCATATTGATAGAAGATCAGTACCGGAATAAGCATCACGGCCATCTGAATCACAGCGGCGTCTTTCGTGAAGAAGCCGATCAGCGAAGCGCCGAAAAAGTAAAACACGAAACCGGCTACGACCGCAACGGCCAGCAGGATGTCGCGACCGGCGCGCGCCGAGCGCTTCAGTTGGATCCAATCCTTCATACCTTGAAACGTCGCCACCCTAATTGACATAGCCGAGGCCAGGCTATAATAGAACATAAAGCCCAATGTGCTCACCGTCATGATCACTTGGAAGGCCGCCAACTCTACTTTTCCAATCCATCCGGCCATCACGCCGCAGCACGTAAACGCCGCCGTCTCTGCCCCCATCTGGATCGAGACGGGCAAGGATTGTGCGTTGATGCGACGTAGTTCGGACCAATCGAAGCGAACGTCGAAAAAACCTTTGAGATAAGGCTTGTAGCAACGCTCTAAGAGTAGGGCTGCCGAGATCCAAATGACGATAAATATACGAGAAATCAGTGTCGACAAGCCCGCACCTAAAAGCCCCAGCTCGGGAAAGGGGCCCACGCCGTAGATGAGCAACCAGTTGCCTAATATATTGAGCGCATTGCCGGCCCAAAGTGCCCACATGGCGGTCTTCGTATGCATCGTTCCGTCCGACAATTGTCGCAATACGTTAAAGAGCATCACGAAAGGTATCGACGCCAATATGACTAAATAATAAGGACGTATCAAAGGCAGTAAACTCTCCGGCTGTCCCATCCGGTCAACGAAGAAATAACCGACGCCCATAATCAGCATGAGCAGGGCGGCAAACAAGCTATTAGCGCGCAGCGCTTGACGCACGGCGGCGCCCACTGACGCCGTCTCACCTTGGCCAAACAAGGCACCCACTTGGGGCGTTAAGCCGAAAGAGTAACCTATAAGGAGAAGAATGGCGAGGTTAAAAACGCTGTTCACAAACGAAGCAGCAGCCAACGAGGGCGTATCGTAGCGTCCGACCATCATCGTATCGGCAAACGAAAGTACGATCGTACCAATCTGCCCGATGGAGATCGGAAGGCCCAACTTTAATGTCTGTTGATAATGAGAGAATAATGTCTTAGAAATCATAAGTTCCGGTTTGTTTAGAGCGCTAAAAAGAGGGAGGCGAACGCTGCTACGTTCGTGTCCCCGCTTATCGCGAAAGCTGCAAGCCTTCAGGTGTGAAATAAAATCGGGTGCAAAGATACGAAAAAACTGCGGGATGGCCAACAACCGCCCCGCTCATCCTGCCGCGAGCAAGACTAAACAAGCCTTCGCCCTACGTTTCCCGATTGCGGTCCGGACGTGTGTGCCCTACATTCCGTTTTTGCCGCTCCGCAACGCGCATTTCGCGTCGCACGGCCTGCTTTCTTGCTGCTCCGCTTGCCTTTGCTCGGCTTACGCTCACGAGCGCAAACCCTTGTTGTC
>JABZGO010000076.1 GCA_015259305.1 Alloprevotella tannerae
CCTAAGGGGTTGTCAATGCGGGTGCGTGATAGGCAGGGTTAAAACGCTGCACATTTTAACCCTGCCCTGCCAAAAGACTAACCCAGATGGGGTTATTTGCAGTGGGAGGCGTGGGCGGCGCGGATTATGTGAAAATCGGATTGAATTTGATGAGGTATTATCAATGATCAGAGACGAATCGTTTGACACAAAAACATTCAAGGCCGCACGTTGCGAGGAGGGCTTGGGACACGATGCCCGACCGAGCGAGACTTTCGCTTGGGGATAAAAGAAATTCGCCTGCTCCGAGAAGAGCAGGCGAATGATATGTTGGTCGTTTCTCATCGCACCTTGAATAGCGGGGGCGATAAGGGGGACTTATGCCTTGGCTACTGCGGCCTCGATAATGCGCTTCTTGCCTAACGTGCGGAAGGCGATGGGCGCTGCGAGGAAGATAGAAGAAAGTGTGCCGAAGACAACACCCAGAATCATTGCGAAAGCAAAACTGCGGATGCTGTCGCCACCTAAGAAGAAGATGCAAAGGAGGACGAGCAACGTCGTAGCTGAGGTCATAATCGTACGAGCCAAAGTCTCGTTGAGCGAATCGTTGAAGAGGCGCTCCGTTTCTCGCTTCGGATAGAGTCCTAAGTTTTCGCGGATGCGGTCAAATACAACCACCTTGTCGTTGATTGAATAACCGATAGCCGTCAGGACTGCTCCGATGAACGTCTGATCGACTTCGAGGGAGAACGGCATCCATCCCCAGCAGATAGAATACATACCTACAATGATCAAAGTGTCGATCGTGAGGGCCAATACTGAGCCTATGGAGAAGGCTACATTGCGGAAGCGGGCGAGGATGTAGACGAAGATGGCGATCAGCGAGAGGATGACAGAGATAATCGCACCCTTGGCCATATCGGCTGCTACTGCGGGGCCTACTTTCTGGGCACTTACGATCGATCCGCCGGTGCGGTTTTCGCGATCTTTAAATGTCTTGTAGTCGGCTGTGATGAGTTTGCCTTGCTTTAATGCTTCGTAGACGGTTTTTTCTACTACTTCGTCGGCGTCTGCTGCGTCGCTGTCGATCATATAGTTGGTCGTGAGGCGTACGGCGCGTTTTTGGGCTGTTACGACCTCGATGGCGCTAATCGTAGCGTTGGGGTCTTTGGCTTTGATCACACGCTCTACGGCTGCATCTACTTTCTCGGGGGTGATGGCTCTGTCTTCAAACTCGATGACAAAGTTGCGACCGCCCGTAAAGTCGATACCCTTCGACAGGCCGCGCGTAGCCAGTGAACCAATGCAAACGAGAACGATCAAACCGAAGACGATCATGGCCTTGGGCGCGTTCTTCATCAAACGGAAATGGGCGTCGACGAGGAAATTTCGCGTCAAGGGGGTTGAGAAAGTGAGGCCTAACCAGCGCTCGTGGTTCATCTGACGTTCGTAAATCATACGTGAGATCCACACGGCCGTAAAGAAGCTGGCGCAGATACCGATACCGAGCGTCAAAGCGAAACCGCGGATAGGACCTGTACCGAAGTTGTAGAGGATAATAGCGGTGATGATTGAGGTAAGGTTGGAGTCGAAGATAGCGGAGAAGGCGTTTCCGTATCCGGCAGCAAGGGCTGACTTGATGTTTTTGCCGCTACGCAACTCTTCTTTCGTACGCTCGTAGATCAATACGTTGGCATCGACGGCCATACCTAAAGAGAGGACGAGACCGGCTATACCACTCATCGTCAAAGCTGCTTGGAAGGAAACCAAGACGCCGAACGTGAAGAAGAAGTTGAGGACCAGAGCGACGTTGGCCACCATACCGGGGATTAAACCATAGTAGCAGCACATGAAAATCATCAACAAGATGAACGCTACAATACAAGAGTAGAGGCCGGCTTGAATGGAGGCTGAACCTAATGAGGGGCCGACGGTCTCTTCTTGGACAATGTTGGTCGGCGCCGGCATTTTACCGCTCTTGAGCACGTTGGCCAAGTCGCGCGTGTCGTCGGTCGTGAAGTGGCCTGAGATTTGCGACGTGCCGCCGTTAATCTCGTTCTGAATCTCCGGCGCACTGTAAACGTAACCGTCAAGTACGATGGCTACAGGTTTGTGCAGGTTCTTCTTAGTTATGTTTGCCCATTCGCGCGCTCCATCGTTGGTCATTGTCATAGAGACAATCGGACGGTGATATTGGTCGAAGTCGTCCTTTGCATCAGCGATTACGTCGCCCTGAAGCGCAGGTTGTCCGCCGTTAGAGCGGAGCGCGTAGAGCGCAAAGGCTTGCCCCATCTCCGGCTTTACGCTCCAGTGGAGTACGAGGTCGGCCGGCAATTTGCTCTTGGCAGCTTCGCTATATATAATATTATCTATAGCGGCCGTGTCTTTGGGAGTTGCGTAGCCTACGATGCAACCTTGCGGGTTGGTGTTTTGTTGGCTGAGCATCTGGAAGAGAGGCTTGCCGCTCTGCTTTTGTTGCTGTGTGGAGTCGGAAGCTGTTCCGATTTCGTTGATGCTTTGTAGTGCGGCGTTTATCTTATCCAGTGTGTAAGTCTCCCAGAATTCGAGGTTGGCACTACCTTGCAGTAACTTGCGTACACGTTCCGGTTCCTTGATACCGGGCATTTCGACCATAATTTGACCGATCTGGCCATTACCACGAAGGATTTGAATGTTAGGCTGCGCGACACCGAAGCGGTCGATACGAGAACGAACGACTTCGTTTGAGTTGGCCACGGCTGCGTCTACCTCTTCTTCGAGCGCCTTTTGCACTTGCGCGTCCGAGGAGTTGAACGTAATGTTCTTTTCCTTGAGTCGTGCGGCGAAGAGCGCGCCAAGTTTACCCGCACCGTTGGCTTCGGCGTAATCCTTTACGAAGAGCTCAACAAAATCTCCGTCGCCTTTTTTATAACCTTCGTGTGCTTGCTCTACTGCTTTTTGGAAAGCAGGCGCTTTGGCGTTGTCGCCGGCCAAGTTTTTCACTACATCGGGCACTGATACTTCGAGTATGACGTTCATACCACCTTTGAGGTCCAAGCCCAATCCGATCTGTAACGATTGACATTCTTTCAGCGTCTTCCAGTTCAAATAAACCTTCTCGTTCATCATTGAGTCGAGATAAGCTTTGCCGGCCACGGGGCCCATAGCTTCAGCTTTTCTCTCGTAATGATTGGTTACGAAGGAAAAAGAGAAATAGAAGAGGCAAATCAACGTTAGCAGAATAGCAATTGCTTTAACAAATCCTTTGTTTTGCATTTGTCGATTTTATTTATTGATTTGATTTTTGCTTTGGTTTTCCGTAATGTTGCAAATAGCATGCAAATATACGGTCTTTTTTCAACAAAGCAAGCGCTAACGAATAAAAAAGGCGCGCCTATGGCAGCTTTAGGCCCTTGCGCGCTCCTTGTATGCTGCCTTCCGCCCTCTTCTTTTGGCATTTTTTCCGCTCATTTGGCGCCAAGCCGTCCTTGTTTTTTAGCCGCGCATACTCTTTTTTTACTCAACATCACTTCCGTTTTTAGTTCTAACTGTTGTCAAGCGAAAATTTTAGTTGCTAAAAATTGTGAGAATCTTCTTCAAGTTTGTATATTTGCGCACAGAAAAGGCATATCGACTTTGCATTGTTGCGGGTTAGCGTAGCCGCCGCAGCGATCATAAGCCCATTGCCTGCTCTTAATAGATAACATTGGTCAACCTTAACCTAAATTTTTATGAGTAGGAAAAGTTTACTTCTTATTTTCGCCCTATTTATGGGCATGGGCAGCTTGTTTGCTCAAGAACAAAAGCAGCTCGCGCTCGTCGAAGAGTTCACCAACACGAGTTGCGGCCCTTGTGCCGGTTTCGCACCTTATTTAGACGCCGCCCTTCGCAAGAGTGCCGACAAATGCGTGGCCATAAAATACCACGTAAGTTTCCCCGATCCCGCCGACAAGTTTTATCGTTGCGACCCGCAAAACTTCAACACGCGACGTTTCTACTACGGCGTCAACGGCGTGCCCAGCTGGTACGTCAATGGAGCAAAGCGCAACACCGAGTGGGACGAAGGTAAGATTACGAGCTACATCAATCAGGGCTACAGAGAAAACAAGCCCGTCAAGATCGACGGCTTAATCAACATCAAAGACCACAAACTCACTGTCAGAGTCAACCTTACGGCCCTCGAAGAGATCAACGACGAAAAGATGCACCTCTTCATCGTGCCCATTGAAGAAGAAGTCAACTGGACGACGCCTGCCCGCAACGGCGAAAAGCACTTCTATTTCTGCGCACGCAAGATTCTCCCTCACGGACAAGGCGCCAACCTCTCCGGCAAGCTTTTTAAGGGCCAGCCTTATACGTATGATACCGACTGGGAGATTAGAAACTACACCAACGAGCAGCAATTGGGCGTCGTAGTATTTGTGCAAGACGACACCAACAAGAAGGTCGTGGGCTGTACCTACTTCCCCTACCCTCACAACGACACGGATGCCGCACGCATCCTCGAAGTTAAAGGCCTCCCCGACGACATCTGTACGCCTAACCTCACGGCTACCGTCAGCTTCTGCAACCAAGGCAAGAGCCGCCTCAAATCTGCTACGGTCAACGTCAGCGTTAACGGCGAGACGCAGCAGACGCAATGGACCGGCGACTTGGGCCAGTCAGAGCAAGCAACCATTACGACGCCTGCCTTCACAGATTTTGAACTCAACGAAAAGACTTACGAAAACAAAGTCTCTGTTTGGCTCAGCGACCTCAATGGTTCTTCCGAGGTGACACCCAAATATGATGTTATTTTCAAGTCTGCACCCGCTGCCAACAACGCCGTGCGCCTCAACTTCTTCACTGACGAAAAGCCCGAAGAGTCTTCTTGGAAACTATTCAACTCTTCCGGCGACCTTATTCAAGAAAGTGAGCCGATGACGGAAAAGCAGAAAAACTACAAGACAAAATTGCTCCTCAATCGCGACGACTGCTACTCCATCGAGTTCTACGATAAAGGCAACGATGGCATCTCTGCCGGCTACTTCCGTTTAGATGAAGTAAGCGCAGATGGCAAAACGAAGCGCATCAAGCAAGATCGCTACACCGGCGGTATGTATGTTACCCACTTCCTGTTGAAAAATTGCGGCACCGTAGGCGTCAATCTCGTAGAAGTAGCCGACGACGCACAAGTAGTATTGACCGGCATCGACGGAAAATTCGTTCGTACGATGTCCTATTCCGCTTTCCGCGCACTAGATCGCACGACGCTCCATCCGGGTGTCTATGTGGTGAAGATAAAGAGCGGTGATGAAGAAATGACGCAGAAGTTCTCGATCGTGCGTTAACGTTTCGCTTCCCGCCAATCCATAAGCCTGCCTTTCGGGGCAGGCTTTTTTGTATCTCCTCCCCTGCTCTCGCGCTCACCACCTTAAATAACCCCATCGGGGTTAGTCATTTGGCAGGGCAGGGTTAAGGTGCGAAGCGGCTTAACCCTGCCTAACGCACCGCCGCATTGACAACCCCTTAGGGTTGGTCTTTCAAAAACATCCGCAAGTCGAATCGCAACGGAAACAAACCCAATTATAACTCGCACGAGCAACGACTCACGTCGTTAATGTCTGGGTTGCCGCTTCGCTCCTCAACCCTGCCACGGTGAAAGACCAACCCCTGATGGGGTTGCACTCGTTTCCATCGCTTTATCCGGGGTTAAATCGCTACGCAACTTAACCCCGGCCTGCCAAAAGACCAACCCTATGGGGTTGCTGTCGCACATCATCGAATCGATGTCGGATCTCGTGCGCAATCCTTTGCAAAATAGACTCGCCCAAACTAAACTTATGAGTCATTCCAATCAATTTTTTAACGCGGCCTTGCCGCAAACGATCTATCGAAACCAACATACTCTTCGCATGCAACGTAAAACTAACCTCGCCACTCCATCTTCACAACCACACAATTACAAATAACCCCTCAAAATCCACCCCGACACACGCTTACGCCCAAACGTTAACTCAACCATCCAATCTCCACAACCATACATCTGCAAATAACCCCATCGGGGTTAGTCTTTTGGTAGGGCAGGGTTAAAATGTGCAGCGTTTTAACCCTGCCTATCACGCACCCGCATTGGCAACCCCTTAGGGTTGGTCTTTCAAAAACGGATGCAAATGGGGTTTTTAGCGCTGAAATATTGGGGAATAAACGCCCTACATTCAGCGTGGGGCGTTTGCGATCACGATGATAAAGGTTTGCGCTCACGAGAACAAAGGTTTGCGCTCGTGAGAAAAAGAGCTTCACCTCACGATAAAAAACGTCGGAGGTGGGAAAGGCGTGCTGCTAAGTGGGCAAAAATGTGTGGGATAACGGGAGGAATAAAGCACTTTATTCCGACTTTGACAATGGGCAACGAAGGGGCGGGATGTGCTTACGGACACTGCGGGGCTATGGGGGAAACTTCGCCCTTTGGCAATAAGTGGGCGGGATGCAAAAACACGTGATGCGGCCTGCCGAGGCCGAAGATGGGCGATGAAAAATAAGGGTGAAGGGTGGGCGACGGCGGCCGACTTAAAAACTTTCGCCCCAGTCGGCGCGGTCAAGGTTGCGATAGCTGACGGCTTCTGCAATGTCGTCAAAACCGATCTGATCTCTGCCGGCCAAATCGGCTATGGTGCGCGCCATTTTCAAGATGCGCTCATAGGCGCGGGCCGAAAGGTTGAGTTTTTTCATAGCTCCCGCCAACGCGTTTGCACCGGCCGCGTCGGGTTGTGCAAACTGCTGAATCTGCGCCGCAGAGAGTTGCGCATTGCAGTGGAGTCCCGGAATGTCTTTGTAGCGCTCCGTCTGCACGTCGCGCGCTTTGATGACGCGGGCGCGGATACTTTCGCTTCGTTCACCCGAAGGTGCGCGCTGCAATTCTTCAAGCCCGACGGGCGTAACCTCAAGTTGTAGGTCGATACGGTCTAATAGTGGCCCCGAAATCTTGTCCATATAATGCTGAATCTTGCCGGGCGGGCACGTGCATTGGTGGGCCGGGTCGTTGTAGTAGCCACAAGGGCAGGGATTCATGGCCGCTACGAGCATAAAAGAGCAAGGTAGCGTGGCGGCATAGCGCGTGCGGCGTATCGTAATCTCACGATCCTCGAGCGGTTGGCGGAGCGTCTCGAGCGCCGACCGGCTAAACTCGGGGAGTTCGTCAAGGAAAAGAACGCCGTTGTGGGCCAGCGAAATCTCGCCGGGGCGCAGCGTCATGCCGCCGCCAATCAGGGCGACGTCGGATATGGTGTGGTGCGGACTGCGAAAAGGCCGGCGCGCTATGAGCGACGTCTCTGCCGGCAGTTCGCCTGCAATGGAGTAAATCTGCGTAGTCTCCAGGCTTTCCGCTAAAGTCAGTTGGGGTAGGATAGAGGGGAGGCGTTTGGCCATCATGCTCTTGCCGCATCCGGGCGAGCCTACGATCATCAGATTATGTCCACCTGCGGCGGCCACTTCAAAGGCCCGCTTGGCTGCCGTTTGGCCCTTGACGTCGGCAAAGTCGAGCGGGTAGGCCGTTTGTGCGGCATAGAAATCGGCGCGCGTATTGACCGCTACGGGCGTTAAACTCAGGTTGCCGTTGAGCGCGTCGACCACTTCTTTAAGCGTCTTCACGCCGTAAACTTTCAAGTGATTGACGACGCCGGCCTCACGCTCGTTGGCCTTAGGTACGAAGAGCGCCTTAAAACCCTGCTGGCGCGCCTCGATGGCTATGGGCAGGGCGCCGCGCACTGAGCGGATCGTGCCGTCGAGCCCGAGTTCGCCGACAAAAGCCACCTCATCGAGGCGTTCGGCCTTGACAATGTCGGTCGTCTTCAAGAGGCCCACAGCCAGCGGCAAGTCGAAGCCGCTCCCCTCCTTGCGTATGTCGGCCGGCGCTAAGTTGACCGTCACGTTCATCCGCGGCAGGCGGAAAGCCGAATTGGCCAGTGCACTCAGTACGCGCTGCTTGCT
>JABZGO010000077.1 GCA_015259305.1 Alloprevotella tannerae
ACAAACCGACCATAACATAAGCGCTTCTGCGCTGAACACCAACAATGAACGACGAACTCCTTATCGAACCAACTGACTGCACGCGCTCTTCGATCATCAAAGTGATAGGCGTGGGCGGCGGCGGTGGGAATGCCGTTGCCAACATGTATTGTGAGGGCCTTCACGACGTACGCTTCCTTGTCTGCAATACAGACCGAAAAGCGCTCGAAAGCAGTCCGGTATCTGACCGTCTGCAACTTGGGCCAGGACTTGGAGCCGGCGGCGATCCGGAAACCGGACGCGCCCTGGCCGAAGGCGATTTGGAGGCGATCGATAAAATCTTTGACGAAGATACGAAGATGGTCTTTATCACGGCAGGAATGGGCGGCGGAACGGGAACGGGCGCTTCGCCGATCATTGCGCGAGAAGCAAAATCGCGCGGGCTGCTTACGGTGGCCATCGTGACGATTCCGTTTCTTTTTGAGTTGCAACGGCAAGTCGATAAAGCCTTAGACGGCGTCGAAAAATTGGCCAAAGAGGTCGATGCCATACTCGTCATCAACAACGAACGGCTCCGAGAAATCTATCCGGACCTCACCGTCATCAATGCCTTTAAGAAAGCCGACGAAACGCTGACGAAAGCCGTCGGGAGCATTGTGGAAATCATCAAAATGCGCGGCCGTGTCAACCTCGACTTCCGCGATGTGAATATGGTTTTACATCAAGGTGGCTTGGCCGTCATATCTTCGGGACACGCAACAGGGCCTCAACGCGTCACGCGGGCCATTCGCGATGCGCTCTATTCGCCCTTGCTCAATAATAAAGACATCTTCCGGGCCACGCGCATAGCCATGGCCATCACTTGTAGTTCGGAGCCTGACCAAGCCTTGCTCATCGATGAAATGAGCGAAATAGAGCATTTCACAACGCGCTTCGATGGCAACCCATATTTCAAATGGGGTTTTGTGCCTGACGCAGCTATGGGCGACGAAATCAAAGTGACGATTCTGGCATCGGGCTTTGGACTCTTCCATGAGAAGGAGGAGCAAACTGATGCGCTCTCTGAGGACGAGCGCACGAAACGGGCGATACGCCGCGAACGCATCTACGGCTCGGAAGAGCGCCAAAAGCGCCCGCACGCCTTTATCATCCGCCTGCAATTGGAGGATCTGATCAACGGCGACTTGCCGGAATTACTCGAAAGTGTGCCTACGCGAAACCGTACACCGGAGATGGCGCGCCAAATACGCCAAGCGCTCGAAGCCGCACGAAGCGGAGCGCCGCAATCGGCCGTATCGGACGCCGCGAAAGAGGAGGAGACGCCACTTATCATCAATTTTGATTAACAGTAATCATCATAAACATTATTGATTATGGACTTATTTGAACAAATCAGCAAGGATATTGTAGCAGCGATGAAGGCTAAGGATAAAATACGGCTTGAAACGCTACGCAATATCAAGAAGTTTTTCATCGAAGCAAAGACGGCGCCGGGCGCAAACGACACGTTGACGAACGCGCAAGCGCTCAAAATCTTGTCGAAACTGGCTAAACAAGGCCGCGATACGGCGAAACTTTACACGGAACAGGGCCGGCCGGACTTGGCTGAAGAGGAAGCGGCGCAGGCTACGATCATTGAGGAGTATTTGCCAAAGGCGCTCACGCCGGAAGAGCTTGAGGCTGCCGTGCGCGCTATCATCGCTGAGACGGGGGCTACTTCGATGAAGGATATGGGCCGCGTAATGGGCGAAGCATCAAAGCGCTTGGCCGGAAAAGCAGACGGCAAGGCTATTTCTGACCGGGTTAAGAAACTCTTGGCGCAATAAAACGGCTGCGCGAAGGGGCTATATATAATATGGTATAGATCGCACCGAAGGGCGCAAAGAAGAATGTATATAAGGCAAAGCCCGAACTCGTAGGAGTTCGGGCTTTGTGTGGTTTAGGCCGCTTTTGAGCGACAGAAAATGCGGCGCTACTGATCTTAGATCTTGAGCGTGCCGCATTGGGCTACCTTTATGATGAGGCGCTGATGTGTACTTGCGGCGAGCATCCGGCTAACGCGACCGCGAGCATCGGTCTTGCCTTGGGCCAAAATTCGACCACGTAGATCGTAAACGGTATAGGCTACGTTGGGTTTGGCATCTTGCAGCGTGAGCAGTCCGTTTTCGTAGCGGCAAATCAGCTTTTGCGCAAACGCTTGATTGAGGCCGTCGACCACACCCTCGTAAGTCGACGTGTAATTTTTGTGGATTTCAAGTAAAGTCCAATACTTTTTGCTGGCTCTCTCTACATCCTCACGGAAGCACACGTTGCTGTCGGCCACCTCAGCATCTTTCATCACCAGACGGCCGTACATTGCAGGAATGCGGGTGGGAAGTCGTTCGATTAAAACGTGCATGGAATCTGTATTCATCAAGTTGTCTTGAATCCACACCTGCCTCAATTGAGACTTTCCACTGAGATCCAAGCCGCGCAACTGATTGTGGGAGCAGGAAAGCTCTGTCAACTTCACATTGTTGCGGAGATCGAGCGACTTACAATGGGTATGCGACACATACAACTGCTCCAAATTTGTCAAATGTGAGACATCGAGCGACTGTGCCAAAGGATTTTTTTCCGCAAACAAAATCTCAAGGTCTTTATTCTTGGAAAGATCTATCGCGGTAATCTGATTATTTGAGAAAGAGAGTTGATATAAGGCCGTATTGTTTGAGACATTGAGCGCGGTGAGTCGATTGCCAAAGCAGAAAAGCGAACGGAGGTCAGCATTTTTCGTAACATCGAGCGCGGTAAGTTGATTGTCGCTGCACGAAAGCTTTCTGAGGTCTTGCAAGTGATCAACTTTCAGTTCGCTCAACCGGTTGCCGTAACAATACAACTCCATCAAACCCGTGTTGTTTGAAACATCCAGCGCCGACAATTGGTTTTCTCCGCAAGAGAGAAGACCCAGATCTTTCTGCTTCGCGATGTTTAGTTCGCTAAGTTTGTTCGTTTGGCAATACAAACTTCTGAGAAGTAGATTTTCTTTCAGATCCAATGTCTGAATTTCATTATTTTCGCAACTAAGCAAGGTTAATTCGGGCGCCTTGGTCACATCTAAAGCCGTGATCTCACAACCAGCGCAAGAGAAAGATTCGATCTCGCCCGTGATGGTAATGGTTTGCTTCTCGATCGTAAAAAGCACCTCTCTATAATTAGAGAATTTGCCCGTCACCCCATCAAATGTTACACTCCCGTTTGCACCGATTACGAGCGTGAGTTTCTCACCTACTTTCCGACTGGTCGTAAACGTAATCGACGATTCAGCCACCGCAACCGCGGCAAACAGAAATAAAGAGAACGCCATAGCGATTCTCCGGATAAATGATTGTGCTTTCATTAGATAGATATTTTGATTTGTTATTTAATATATCCTGTTTACGCTACCGGCATCCTGCTTCAATCGCGCCTCGTCGGCTTTGCGTTCGCTAGTTTCCGGGGTGGCTTGAATCGATATTGAAGTAAGCGGCTCGCGGTCTTGCTCCAACCTTCACCAAATGGTCTTTTCGGTTTTTTATCTGCGCTACGAGTATCATAAAACCAACTTTGCGCCTATCAATCCACAAAGTAAGTAAAAATATTATAGATATGCAGGAAAAACGCGGAAAAAATCCATAAAAAAAATCCGATCATTAATACTCATTTTTTTATTTGGTGTAGAGAGGCGCTTTTTCTAAATCAATCACAACGCATTTTTGCGATCTTTGAGCAAGAAGGCCGCTTAAATCCTCTATATTTTCAATAATGCAAACCAGACTGAGAAAAAACTTAACTACATTTTTGGATTTTTTCTACTTGCCTAAAATTAAAATCATATATTTGCACCGTAATCTTGTTCCTCATTTTGCCGATTAAGGCAAGATGTAGAGGTACGCCGGCAGAAAACATCGCTGCCGGAGCGCAGTATGAGCAGATTGAGCGACCTTCTTCCGCCACCAGAATTCCCCTGCGCAAGATAATATTTTGGAAAAGTGCAAGCAAACAAAACATTTTAAAGACCTAAATATGAAACACCTCAACGCTACGTTGCTTCTTTCTTTAGCAGCGATCTGTCTGCCTGGATTATCTATGGCCGACGTCACCCCAAAGCAAATGCAGGCTCAAGTAGAGCTCACTTTGCAGCAATACTTACAAGCACACAAGGCAGGCGCTATCAAACAACTCCGCCAAAATGCCCAAGCACCGGCCTTCAGTGGCGGCGAAGGCACGCAGGCCAACCCATATCTCGTGAAGACTGTCGACGACTTGAAAGCCCTCTCCAAGGCTGTGGAGGAGGACAAAAACACTTTCGCCGGCAAATTCTTCCGTATGGAGAACGACATTAACCTCCAAGGCGTAGAAGACTTGCGCCCCATCGGCAACGGCTTTGATCGCACGGCTGAAGACCCGACCAGAATTCGCCCGTTTATGGGTACGTTCGATGGCAACAACCACAGCATCCGCAACTTCACTTTCCGCAATGATCACTACGCAATGTTCGGTTTCTTCGGCATCGTCAACGGCGCCACGATCAAGAACCTTACCATCGCAAGTGGTAAAGTCGAAGGCGACAACATCATCGGCGGCATCGTAGGTGTAGGTATGAACGGCACAAAGATCATCAATTGCCATACAGGCAAAGATTATGTAGTCAACTGCCACAGATTTTACGGCGGCGGCATTGTGGGCGGACTCATCGCCGGCGCAGCGAGCGAAATCACAGATTGCACCAACGACGCGCCCCTTACGTGCTACCTCGGCATCACCGGAGGTCTCGTCGGCTCCAACACGCAAGACGGCACGAAAATCGAGCGTTGCGGCAACCGCGCTGCAGTTAAGGAGCACAGCACCAACACCGGCGGCATCATCGGACAAATTAAACGCTCCATAACCATCAGAGATTGCTACAACACCGGCGAAGTTAGCGCCCTCAACGAACAAGGCGCGACCGACGGCACCATCGGCGGCATCATCGGAAATACGGAAGAAACCAACGATGGAAGCATTATCGAGATCAGCAATTGCTACCAAGCAGGCGCTTTGATCTTCAGTTCGCCGACACTGATGGACCCCATCGTACCGGGCGCTTTCCCGACAACGATTTTCAACAGCTATTACGCAAAAATGGAGGACGGTAGCACCTTCTCAAACGGCATTGGCATCGACTACGACGACATGAAAAAGCAGGAGTTCGTCAACAAACTCAACGAAGGTGAAGATTCAGGCATCTGGATCATCAAACAAGGTGTAAACGACGGTCTCCCCGTGCCCGAAAACAACACGACCGGCATCCGCAACATCAACCAAGGCGAGCAAGCCTCTATCGCAATTGTCAATGGTCAGATTCAAGTGAACGGCCGCTACAATACGCTCCAAATCTATACGACTGATGGCCGCCTCCTCCCGATCGGTGCACAATTGGAGAAAGGCACGTACATCGTCCGCCTCGTTTCAGCCGGCAAGACCTCCACGTATAAAGTGAAGTTGTAATACATTTTTTCGCTTGCGCCTCATTGCCGCCCCACGGCAATGAGCCGGCGCACAACAATCCCCTTTGCTGAGTTACCGACCGTTTCTTGTCGGCATCCCAACAAAGGGGATCTTTCTGTCCGCATCGCCGCGATGCAAACCTTCACCGCCCATAGCCGCGCGCCCATCCCGGCCGGCCGCCGGAAGCGCTTACCTTCGATCACATAACGTTTGATAGCGTTGACATAGCAAGTCGCTAAATCCGCAAAGAGCCTATATTCTCCGCTTACCACTATAATTCTTACCATCCCTACGCTCATCTTTCTTGCTAAGAAGGCTTCCCCCTTCTCTCTCGGATGCATCCGAGTGAGAAGGGGGAAGCCCGTCGGTTATATTATGTATTGTTTAAGCGAAATCGAATCGTTATTTTTTCGCCTTGTTTTTTTGTATCTTATACACCTGTTCTTTTGCTTCTTTCAAAAGTCCTATGGTAAATGAATCATCCGTCAGTTGTGCTAATTCATCCAATGCCTTTGCGCAAATTTCCCGCTCGTTTTGCGACAAGTTTTGCGCATTGTCCTTACAGAGCGACAATAAGCGGTTGGCCAATGTCGGGCGCAGATAGCCGTTGCTTTGGAATGCCCTGCGCAAGCCCTCAAAATTCGACAAGAAATCCTCAGCACTCATTCCCGCAGCCTCCGCTTCATCGTCGAAAGGGAAGTTTTCGCTGAAAGAGACAACGTCACTGCCATTTCTTTTCTGCAACTTTTGCGCCAAATTGTTAATCTTGTCGGCCAGCGCATTGATCTCTTTTTCGCGCCGCTTCCGTTCTGCAGGCGAGAGTTTCGATGCTTCATTCCCAAAGGCCGTAGTCAACTCTCCCAATCTTGTGGATAAGCGCTCCAAAGTTTCCATAGCGCCTCGGTCAATGGCAAGTTCGCCCAGTTGCCTACCCCATTGTGTCCAGCCGTCCACTTGTTCAGCCTCTTTCGTAGCGTCAGCTTCGGCGCGGCTTCGCTTTTCTTGTTCGAGCACATCCGGACGCATAGAATGTATGAAGCAAATACGCCCCTCGATCGTCCCGGTTTCCGGACGCTTTGCCCATTCTATCGCGTAAGCATAGCGCAGTTTTGTATCGACATTATCGTCCTTAGTAAGGATCAGCACGTTATCCTGCAAACTATTGCCCAACGTAAAACTCCGCTCGTAGTCTTTTCCGTAATCGAAAAGATATCGTCCTGCACTCGAAAACGCAACGTTGCCCGGTATTACTGTAATACCACCGCCCTTGACCTTCACTTTCGGAATCTTAACAAAGATATCATTAGCGCCCGTAGTGGCTCTAAACTCGCCCTTTTTGGTTTTTACAGGTGTGCCACTCGCATCCTTGCGAAAAGATTTAGTTGCCGTGTAGCGATCTTGCTCATAGGCGGTGTAAATCTCGTCCAGCCATTTCTGTTGTTTCCCTTTCAAGCTGAAAGCATAGATTTCCACGCCCCTATCGTCCGATCCGGCAGCCTCCACGCGGTAATCCACGATGCGCGGCGGCAGAACCGACTTCTTGGCCGTCTTACCGGCATTCTCCTTCACCTTACTGACAAAGTCGCGGAGCGCCTTATTGAAGCGTTGCTGCGCCTGTAGCGTCGCCGGCGTCAGGAGTGCTGCGACCAAGCAGGCCGACATAAATTTTGATCTCATAGTCTTCATTGCCTTGTTTTGTATAAATAATTAAGGAGTAATAGAATTGGCATCCGACGCATCCGCGGTTGTCGTCGAAGGTTTATCCTCCCAGTAAATAGCATCGTTGAGTGCAGAGACGGCCGTCTTATTGGCGTTCTCTTCCTTCGCCCAAGCCCTCACTTGCTCCAACCGATCTTTCGCCTCATAATCGAGGAGCGCCAACGCGTTTTGCATCGCGATGACTTTCAGCTGCATATCCACTTGCTGCTCTTGATCTGCCTGCTCATCGTTGTCCGCGTCGTGTCGCGCAACTTTGGTTTTCGGTCGCGACCGCAGCGGCTGACTTTCCGACGGCTCAACTTCCGGTGCCACCTGTGCAGAGATAGCGGGGCGAGTGGCTGCAATCGGAGCAGCGGGCATCGGCCGTTGATCCACTTCGCTTGAAGGTGACAAGAGGAAAGCAAAGCCGACCACTGCGGCAGCCGCTCCGCTCAAGCCTAACGACAAGAAACGCGTCCGTCGACCTGGCTTTTTCGGTGCTGCAAGGGACACCGGCGCTTCGCTTTGTTGCGGCATGCCCGCATCAAAATAAGCAAACATCTCCCGATAGTCGGCCCATTTTTCGGGCACATTCGGCTGCCGGAAGAAAGCGCCCAACTGCTGCTCCTCTTCGCGCGATGTTTCGCCCGCCATAAAGCGCGCCAGCAAGCGCTCAACGTCGACTTCCGACAGTACAGAGGGTGAATATGTGGC
>JABZGO010000078.1 GCA_015259305.1 Alloprevotella tannerae
CGTACGCCTTGCGTCGGCTGTTGGTTTGCGCCTTTACTGATTAAACGTAAGTCAATGGCTTTCGTCAACGAATTTAACAAAGTTTTTAATTCCAACCTTTCATCTACGCTTTGGGGCGCACTGATTTTTAATGCTGCAGAGCGATTTTTCCCCGCTCAAGGCAAGCAAGGGAGGCGCCTCGCGTGCGGTTTCAAGGCGCTGATGGTTCACATTACGCCGCCTCGCGTTGATCGAAGCAACAAGAAAGGCCGAACTTTTGAGTGTACGCTCACGATAAAAAAGGTCTGCGCTCGTGAGAACAAAGGTGTGCGCTCACGATAAAAAGGGTCTACGCTCGTGAGCGTACAACTTCTGCGCCAAACTTCAGCGTGGTAAAACCTATGGCGTGCCGGTTTTTATCGGGACTTTCCCGTGCGGCTTTTGCGAGAAAAGACTAAAAACAAGGACGACTGCTGAGGCTGCTTCGGACGGCGGCGCCCCGCCCTCGGACGGCCGCATCTTTTTCTCGCAGGGCAGCATTCACGCATCAAGTTGCAGTAAATGCGCCGGCCGCTCGGTAAGGCAAGAGGGAACAGCAAGCCTACCCATCGGCCCCTTGGTCGGCCCAAGCCTAAACAATAACCCCCTCCGCCAAAACTTGGCGAAGGGGGCAGCAGCCTATGGCTTTCTCATTCACATTTTATACTCATTAAAAGTCAAAATTGCCGGTCGGGATGGCAGGCGGCGTCGTGCGGCGCGGCTCTTCAGGCTGCGGCGCATTGCCTTCTTGGCGACCTCTACCCTCTTCGCGGCGTGGGCGATCGTTGCGGCGTTCGCCACCTTCGCGACGCGGACGGCGCTGCGGGCGCTCTTCCCAGCCCTCGGGTTTGGGTTCGAGTACGCGGTGAGAGAGGCGGAACTTGCCGGTCTTCTCGTCGATCTCCAAAAGTTTTACAGACGTGTGATCTCCCTCGTGCAAGCCGGCTTCTTCTACGCTCTCCAAGCGCTTCCAAGCGATCTCGCTGATGTGGAGCAAGCCTTCCTTGCCCGGCATAAACTCTACGAAGCAGCCGTAAGGCATAATGCTAACGATTTTTGCGTCGTAAATCTCGCCTACTTCCGGCACGGCAACGATGGCGCGGATCTTCGCAACGGCAGCATCAATGCTTTCTTTGCTCGGAGCGCTTACTTGGATCTTGCCTACGCCGTCTTCTTCTTCGATAGTAATCGTAGAGCCGGTTTCTTCTTGCATGCCTTGGATGATTTTTCCGCCCGGGCCGATAACGGCGCCGATAAACTCTTTCGGAATCTCAAAGGCAACGATGCGGGGCACGTGGGGCTTGAAGTCGGGACGCGGCTCAGCCAGCGTTTCGGTGATCTTTCCAAGGATGTGTTCGCGACCTGCTTTGGCTTGCATCAAGGCTTTTTCCAAGATTTCATAGGAAAGACCGTCGCACTTGATGTCCATTTGCGTTGCCGTCAAACCGTTGATGGTGCCGGTCGTCTTGAAGTCCATATCACCCAAGTGGTCCTCGTCGCCAAGGATGTCGGAGAGGATCGCATACTTCTCTTCGCCGGGATTTTTAATTAAGCCCATGGCGATACCGCTTACCGGACGGTTCATCGGAACGCCGGCATCGAGGAGCGAAAGCGTACCTGCGCAAACGGTAGCCATAGATGAGGAACCGTTTGACTCGAGGATGTCGCTCACAATACGAACGGTATAGGGGAAATCTGCGGGAATCTGATTCTTTAATGCGCGCCAAGCCAAGTGGCCGTGGCCGATCTCGCGACGACCTACGCCGCGCTGCGCTTTGGCCTCACCCGTAGAGAAGGGCGGGAAGTTGTAGTGGAGCAGGAAGCGCTGGTAGCTCTTGTCCAATACGTCATCGACCATCTTTTCGTCAAGGCGTGTGCCGAGCGTAGTCGTAGCCAGTGCTTGCGTTTCGCCACGCGTAAAGATGGCAGAGCCGTGCGGCATCGGCAGCGGGCCGGCTTCGCACCAGATGGGGCGGATCTCGGTCGTCTGGCGACCATCTAAGCGCTTGCCTTCATCGAGGATGCAACGGCGCATTGCGTCGCGCTCTACGTCATTATAGTAGCGATCGATCAACGCGTTCTTCTCTTCGAGTTCGTCAGCGGGCATATCAGCATGCGCTGCGGCATAACGCTCTTTGAAGTCTTCACGAATCTTCGTAAAGCCTTCTTCGCGCTGGTGCTTATCGCGATTGCCGGCCTCAGCAATGGCATAAGCCGGTTGATAGCATTCATCTGTTACTTGCTTGCGCAAGTCTTCGTCGTTAACTTCGTGGTCGTACTCGCGCTTAACGTCAGTGCCGAGTTCTTTCATCAGCTCCTTCTGTAAACGACACATAGGCTTGATGGCTTCGTGAGCCGCCTTGAGCGCTTCGAGCAAAGCTGATTCGGGCACTTCGTCCATCTCGCCTTCGACCATCATAATGTTCTCTTCCGTAGCACCCACCATAATGTCCATATCGGCCTGCTTGAGTTGCTCGAAAGTAGGATTGATGACGTAAGCACCATTGATGCGGGCTACGCGAACCTCAGATATCGGACCATCAAACGGGATATCGGAAGCAGCCAATGCGGCTGAAGCAGCAAAACCTGCTAATGCGTCGGGCATATCCTTGCCATCAGCTGAAAACAGCGTGATGTTCACATAAACTTCTGCGTGATAATTGCTTGGGAAGAGGGGACGCAGTGCGCGATCGACTAAACGTGAAGTCAAAATCTCGTAGTCGGAAGCGCGGCCTTCGCGCTTCGTAAAACCGCCGGGAAAACGGCCTGCTGCGGAATACTTCTCTTTATAATCACATTGTAGGGGCATGAAATCTGTGCCCGGGACGGCGTCTTTTGCAGCTACAACCGTGGCCAATAACATTGTGTTGTTAAGGCGCAACATTACAGCGCCATCAGCCTGCTTGGCCAACTTGCCGGTCTCTATGCTGATGGTGCGGCCATCAGGCAAAGCGACGGTTTTCGTAATCACATTCATCTTAGCTTGTCTGAAATATTTGTTGTTTCGTCAATATAAAATCGCACAAAGATAGATAAACTTTTTAAGTTAGCAGGTGGAGAAATGGTTTTATTTATCTGATTTCCCGCAAAATAATATTTGCCGCAAAGATTGCGGGGTCGCTTCTCGCTGCACCTCGGCTTGCTTTTATCGATTTTGAGTACCACAAAGAAGGGCACACAAAGCCTTCTACATTTGCTGCATTAAGGCATTATTTTGCGACCAATTGATGGCGACCGGCCGCTGTTTGATAAACACTTGCCGGCACCAGACGGGGCGCCCGATAGCATCCTTTCAGGCAACGCAAAGTAAGACGCAAGGCCTTCGAGCGCAAGCATTGCGACAGCGAAGGCCTTGGGTAAGCGGGGAATAACGCGTCGGCAGGCGGCTTATTCCGACTTTGCGGGGGCAGCGGTTTGAGCGGCGGAGAGCAAACTACGATAGCACTTATCGTTCGTAAGGATCTTCAAGCCCTCGTTCAGGTCTTTGTCGTCGCGGAGATTATAATCGGCCAAGCCCTTTTGATCATAATAGCACGTCATCAGTTGGCCCTCGACCAAGCGTTTGATCGGCTTGCGCCAATAGTCGAAATCGTAGTCTTCATTGTGGACTAATTTCTTCTCCAAAGCCGCAAATTCGTCTGTCGTCATTGCCTCGTAGCCCTCGGCAGCCGCAATCTTGCGAAGAACCTCAAGCGCTTTTTTACTTTGTGTGTCGTAAGTAAACTTGGCGGCCTTCAAAAATTGGATAAATGTCGTATACTCGGCATCACTCAAACTGAATTTGTCGGGCGAAGCGATGGAGGCGTGATGATTACGATAGTCGGCGCAATAATCCATCAGCGCATTGCTCGAAGCCAAGTAGGCCAACAAATTCGGCAAGCTGTCAGTTGGCACGCTCACATCCGGCGTAATGCCGCCACTGTCGCGAACGGGGCGCCCGCCGGCCGTATGAAAAACTTTCGCCACGCTATCCGGCAAATGCTGCGGCGCACCATCTTTATAAGCATAGGCCTGCACGCATCGCCCACTTGGGATATAATATTTCGCCGACGTCAGTTTCAGCACACCGCGATAGGGCAAGGAGCGCGGCTGCTGCACGAGTCCTTTACCATAAGAGCGCTGGCCGACGATAACGGCGCGATCGTAATCTTGCAAGGCGCCGGCCGTGATTTCCGCAGCCGAAGCCGTCGCGTAATTGGTCAGGACGACGAGGGGCATCTTCAAATCCAAGGGTTCGGCACTCGTCTTATAGGTTATGTTGTTTTCTTTTATCTTTCCTTTTATGCTGACTACTTCCTTGCCGCGCGGGATAAAAAGCGCCACGACCTTGGCGGCCTGATCCACGAGTCCGCCGGGGTTATTGCGCAAGTCGAGCAGCAAGCGCTTAGCGCCCTGTTGCTTCAGCTCGGCCACGGCCTTTTGCATATCGCGCCCCGTATCTTCCGTATATTGATTGAGCAAAATATATCCGATACTGTCTTGCAAGATCTGCGTCGTTGTAATGCTGGGCAGCACGATGTTGCGGCGCGTTATTTTGAACGTCAATGGTTTGCTCACGCCGTAGCGTTTCACTTTCAAGGTAAAGCTTGTGCCCGGCTCGCCGCGCAGCGAAGCGCTCACGCGGTTGCTATACGCCTGCTCGCTTTCCGCGTCTGTGGCCGCCTCGCCGTAATCTTTTCCGTTCTGCTCCAAGAGAATATCTCCGGCGCGCAATCCGGCTTCGGCAGCGGGCTGTCCGGCATAAGGACGATTGATAACGCAGCGATGAAGATCGCGGCGAAAACTAATAACCGCGCCAACGCCGGCATATTTGCCCGTAGTCATTTGCTGCAAATCCTGCGCTTCGCTCTCCGGATAGTACTGCGTGTAGGGGTCAAGCCCGTCCAGCATATAGTCTATCGCGCCCCGCACCATCTTGGGCGCGTTCAGCGTGTCGACGTAATAAAGATCGAGCAACTTATACAACACATTAAACGTCTCCAACTGCTTGGCTACTTCTGCGTTGTGTGTCTGTGCGTGCAAACTCCCTGCCGCGAGCAGGGACGAGAGCAAAACAATAGCAATCTTTCTCATAATTCACTCCATATATCAGGCAACCGGCCGAGCGGCGTTTATCTCCGTCCGGATAGCGTCCCACGTTTCTTCCGGCAAATGCGTACCGGCCACTTCTATTACATAAGCTGCGAGGACCGTTCCTTTGTAAACGCACTCGGCTAAATCGCAACCTTTCGAGAGACCATACAGAAAACCGGCCGCAAAGAAGTCGCCGGCGCCCGTCGTGTCCAAAACTTGCTTCACGGGGCGCGCAGCTACGTTTACTACTTCCGCGCCGCGCTTAGCCTTTGCGCCCGATCCGCCGGTCTTAACAACAACTGTACGACAGATCTCGCCCAATTTCAGCAAAGCCGCTTCAGGATCGCCCTCGCCGGTAAAGACTTCGGCCTCCTGCTGATTGGCAAAAAGGATATCAACGTTGGGCAAAAGCTCTGTAAAGAACGCTATTTCACCCGCCACAATATTATAAGAAGCCAAATCAAGACAAATGGGAGTTCCTTTCGCTTTAGCCACGGCCACAATGCGGCGCAACAAATCGTGATTCTGCACCAAATAGCCCTCAATATAAACATAATCATACGCATCGAGCAAGGCTTCGTGGATCTCTTCGGCGCACATTTCTTCGGCAGCGCCAAGATACGTGCCAAACGTACGCTGTCCGTCGGGCGAAATAAAAGTAGAGGCAACGCCCGTGGCCTTTTCGCTGCGCAGCAGCATTGGCCGGATGCGGTGTCGGCGGCAAGTAGCTTCAAAGAAACGTCCGTTATCGTCATCTCCAATCTTACCCACGACACCGGGCTGCATACCTAAGTGGCCGAGCGCCAAGATCGTGTTGCAGGCCGACCCACCGGTAGCCCGCGTTGTCTCCATTTTTGCCAGTTGATCACTGATATACCGATAACGTTCAACGTCAATCAGCTGCATAGATCCCTTCGGCAGCTGCAGCGCTTCCAATATCGTATCATCCTCGACTCTTGCAAGCGCATCGACCAGCGCATTACCAAAGCCTAAAACTCTCTTCATCTGATTTTTTTCTGTAATTTTCCTGCAAAGGTATTGCTAATTTGGAAAATACCTATTACTTTTGCAGCCGAATTGATAAAAACTGCTTCAGTAGCTCAGTTGGTTAGAGCACCTGACTGTTAATCAGGGGGTCGTTGGTTCAAGCCCATCCTGAAGCGCACAAAGAAAGAGAACGGATCGCCCGCTTCTCTTTCTTTTTTTATATCCTCTTACGTTGTTCATCAAAAGTTGGCCGGCCGCGCGCTCTGACGCAGCGGCGGCCTTGCTCATCGTCATCGGCGTTGAGGCCGCCTCGTCTGCGCAGCGCAATCGATTTATGCATCTCCGACCAAGCGGCCTTTTTTTCGCTCCAGCCGATGAAGCAGTTCGCCGCCGCTCGTTTTGCGACGCGCGAAATCTTCCTATAAAAATATTACGCCCTGCCCCACGATCGTTTGCTCGGGCCAAACGATGGTTTCTCCCCGCCAAACGATAATTTGCTCCCACCAAACGATAGTTTGCTCGGACCAAACAAAAATAAAGATCGGCGAGGCCTCACAAAACTCTGAAGAAATGTCCCGAAAACGCGATGAAATGGGCGAAAAATGACAATTTAAGCCTCAACAGTCTCCACAAAAATCCCCTAAAAATCCAAATTTACGCACCACATTTTCGACCATCGCCGCCCACCGTCAAGCCTGTTTCATTAAAAAAAGGCCGCGCTGCGATGCCAACTTTTTGCCGCGAATCCACTTATTTTAGAGCCCAAGCGGCGGGCTTTCAAGATTTTCTTCCTACTTTTGCGAGTTGTTCATCGAAAATAATATTCAACACAATAGTTTCTTTCACTATGAAGCAATACAAGCTGATCAACAACCTCGTAGGTTGGATTGCATTCGCCATTGCTGCCGTCACCTATTGTCTTACAGTAGAGCCGTCGGCGAGCTTTTGGGATTGCCCCGAGTTTATCTCCACCGCTTCTAAACTCGACGTAGGACACCCGCCCGGTGCACCTTTCTTTATGCTGACGGGTAGCGTCTTTTCGCGCTTCGCAAGCGACCCGACGCAGGTAGCTTTTATGATTAACATTATGAGCGCCCTGCTTTCGGCCGTCACGATCTTGTTCCTCTTTTGGACGGTCACACACTTGACGCGGCAAATCCTCTGCAAGGACGGCGTCGTGCAAACTTGGGCGCAGCTCATCGTAGTAATGGCCGCCGGACTTACGGGCGCCTTGGCTTATGCTTGGAGCGATACGTTCTGGTTCTCCGCTGTCGAGGCCGAAGTTACGCCTATTCATCGGCGTTTACGGCAATTGTTTTCTGGTTAATCTTGAAATGGGAAGACCACGCCGATGAGCCGCACAGCGATCGTTGGTTAGTCTTGATTTTCTATTTGACGGGCTTGAGCATCGGCGTACACTTGCTCAACCTGCTCTGCTTGCCGGCCATCGCACTTGTATATTACTTCAAACGCAATCCGAATGCGCAAGCCAAAGGCAGTATGTTGGCTGTCTTGATCGGCTTCGTGCTGGTCGGAACCGTGCTCTACGGACTCGTTCCGGGCATTGTAAAAGTTGGCGGCTGGTTCGAACTCATCTTTGTTAACTGGCTCGGCTTCGGCTTCAACGTGGGTGTGGCTGTTTATCTCCTACTTTTGATCGCCGTAGTCTTGACGGCCATTTGGAGTACTACGCAGCATAACCGCACACGCACAAACCTTCTTTATCTCATCT
>JABZGO010000079.1 GCA_015259305.1 Alloprevotella tannerae
CGACAAATACGTGTTGTATATAAAGCAAGGCGACAACGAATTTGACAACGGTCAAATCGTAAATAGCACATCCGTTCGTCTAAATATTACGCCCGGCGTGCGTTATAGTTTCCAAGTAACAGCCGTTAACAGTGGCGGAGAGAGCTTTCCAAGCGAAGCGCTGACCCTATATAAAGCCAAAGAATCAAAGCATACGGTCCTAATCGTCAATGGTTTTACACGCCTAAGTGGCCCTTGTCCGATAGAGACGCCCGATAGTTTAGGCTTTGATCTACGCCAAGACATAGGCGTGCCCTATTTGTACACCACGGCCTTTGCCGGTTATCAAAAAAACTTTGATCGTGCGGCTGAAGGGCTTGAAGGCCCGAACGGTTTGGGCTATTGTGGACAAGAGTTGATGGGGAAACAAATTGCCGGCAACACATTTAATTACCCCGAAACGCACGGCGCGGCCATACAAGCTATGGGCGATGTATCTTTCGTATCCTGTTCTAAAGCAGCAGCTCCAACTATCGATTGGAAACACTTTGATGCCGTAGATTATATAGCCGGCTTAGAAAAAAACACCTCTTACAATCTGCGCCCCTATGAAGCCTTTCCGACCAATATTCGGCATAAAATGGAAGAATATGCTCGCAATGGGGGCAACCTTTTGGTAAGCGGCGCTTACGTTGCCTCTGATGAGCAAACCTCTGCGGCAAAGAATTTCTTGAGTAAAGTTTTTAAAGCAAAGCTAATTGGCTCGAAAACGATTGAGAATACCGATAGCTTGATCGGTTTAAACCTAACTTTACCCTTCTATAACCAACTTAACGAAGATCATTACACCATTCAAAACTGCGATTTGATTCTACCGACAGACGACAGCGCTTTTACCGCGTTTACTTTCTCTGATCGCACCCCCTGCGGCGTAGCTTTTCGAGGCAAACAGCGTCGAGCTATTATGATGACCATCCCTTTCGAATGCATCACGTCTGCCACGATTCGGCAGCAAGCTATGAAAGCGATGCTCCGCTTCCTGTTTGAAAGAAAATAAGTTGGACAACTAAAGGCTGAACAACAAGCATTTGCCAGCACAATATTCCTCCGTCGGCGCTTTTTATCGTGAGCGTAAAGGCCTACGCTCGTGAGAGTACGAGTGTGCGCTCGTGATAAAAAAGGTCTACGCTCACGAAAGGACATTAAACTTATAGGACATGCGCGCGCCACGCTCAGTGCTTCGTGCTTGTATGCATTGCTCTTCTGCTTTATATTTCTATGCGAATCGTGCGCAATACAAACAAACAGAGGCGCACCCAAACGATGCGCCTCACGTGAGCAGTTGTCTGCTAAATATATAAAGGTACTGAGATTATTTTTCCAAACTTTCTACTGCTGTTTTAAGTTGTTCTAAGCACTGAAGAATATATGCGCGCGGCGAACCCACATTCATGCGCATAAAACCTTCACCTCCCGGGCCAAACATCTCACCATCGTTGAGCGCCAATCGGGCTTTGTCGACAAAAAGTTGCTGCAACTGATCGTGGTCTAAGCACAACGCGCGACAATCGAGCCAGATGAGAAAGCTCGCTTCAGGGCGAATCGGTCGAATCTGAGGCATATAGCGTTCACAGAAAGCTTCGACGGCCAAGATATTCTCTTCTACGTAAGCCAACATCTGCCGGCGCCAAGTTTCGCCTTGCTCATAGGCTGCCATTGTCGCAATAGGCGAGAAAATATTCCCTTCAGAGATGGTATTACCATCGAGCCAGCCGAAGAATTTCTTACGCAACTGCTCGTTGGGAACGATGGCATAAGAGCTAACCAAGCCGGCGATGTTAAATGTCTTACTCGGCGCGCCGAAAGTTATACTGATTTCCGCCGCTTCCTGAGAAACGTGCGCAAACGGTATGTGTTTGTTACCGAAAATTGCCATATCGCAGTGTATTTCATCAGAAATGACCACCATATGATGCGAATAACAGAAATCGGCTAAGCGTTTGAGCGTCGCGTGATCCCAACAGCGTCCGCCGGGATTATGAGGGTTGCATAAAATAAAGACCTTGCATTGCTCGTCATAGCACTCTTCGAGTTGCTCAAAGTCCATTTCATAGCGTCCATCCGGATTCAAGCGCAGCGGATTGTTGACCACCTTCAATTGGTTTCCCTCCGGCACGAGATGGAAAGGATGATAGACGGGCGATTGTATGATCACCTTATCGCCGGGCTTGGTAAAGACGTTGAGCACATAGCCAATGCCTTTTACAATACCTGAAATAAAGCGATACCAATCGGGCTGCGTCTGCCAACTATGGTGATCTGCTATCCATTTAGCTATAGTTTCCCAATAGCCTTTTGGGAACGAGGTGTAGCCTAAAATAGGATGTTGTAAGCGTTTTTTCAGGGCGTCTAAAATAAAATCGGGAGATGCGAAGTCCATATCCGCAACCCACATAGGCGAAAGGTCATCACGATGCCAGATAAGCGGCATAAACTCGTGCTTCATATCGTTGGAACCTTTGCGTTCTATGATTTGGTCAAAATCATATCGTTTATCCATTGGTCAAAGATTTGTTATGTGTGTTTTTATTTCAGTGGTAGGGGTAACCGGTCTTGATTTTCCGGAGCATTCGCTGCTTGCGGGCAAGGTTACTTCCGACCTTATGCCCCATTATAGCGATTTGCTTTTGGGCAAAAATAGGAAGAATTATTGGTAATATGGCGTGAATCTATAGGAATTTGGTCTTTATGGCTCATAAAGAAGAGTATAGCGGGAAAGAGACCGAACAAATTTATCGGAAAACGGCCTTATAATGAGCAAAATAAAGGCTTACATCAAAGTCTTTGGCGCTTTATATTGTCCTTTGCCAATGGTCCTTTTCCCGTAATTGATGCAATGCTTCGGGCAATGGTGATAACAAGCCAGACAACCCGTACAGCGACCGCCCCACGCTGGACGGGAGGATGGGAACGTAATATTCTGCACCGGACAGACGCGTTCGCAGGTACGACAAGTGATGCAATCGGGCGTAGCGGAAAAGGGCTTATCACTCAATAAAAAGCGATTGAAAAATGGCCTTAAGAGATAGGTCTTCAAGCGCGGGAATCGGCCGGGTACAACTTGCACGATTTGGTGGCGAAGGCGGATGTGCTCGGCAATCACTTTAAGCTCTTCGCGCGCCACAACAAGTTTCTGCTCAGCCAAAGCCTCACTATCAACGTCGAAACCGGGAAGGGATACGTAGGTATTGGGCATACGCAGCGAAAAAGCTGCTTGCAGTGAGCGCTGATGATGGATGTGCAAACTCTTTTTCAAAGTTTTGTCCGTACAACCTATGTCGTCGCCGCAAGTACATACCATATATATGTACGAAACTTGGGCGGAAATTATCACGCCTTCAAGCCATTGGGCAAAGATCTCGGGCATTCCCCAAGCGTAAATGGGAAAGACTAAGCCTAAAGTTGCGTCCTCGATAACGGGAGGTGCCGTTGTAATGGGCGTAATCGCGTCATCAAGAAAGGCGCCCAAGGCCTCGGCGACCAAACGTGTGTTGCCTGTCCCTGAAAAGTAGCAAATCATTGACGAATCAAGGATTGATAAACGAAGCAATCTGAAAATACTTTGCGAACGGCTTCTTGTTTGTGCCTAAATAATCCGAACACGCAACTCCCGCTGCCGGACATAGCGGCGTAAACTGCGCCCATATCGTAGAGCGTCTCTTTTATGGCTGCTATTTTTGGAAACTGGGGGAAAACGGTCGCTTCAAAGTCGTTTTTTATCAGATCTTTCCATTCTTCTACCGGGCACTGCACGGAATCCGGCAAGAATTTGTCGGCCGGACGTGGACAAATCGAAGCATAAGCCGCCTTTGTTGAGACTGCTTCTTGGGGTTTTACCAAGACTAAAGTCCAACCTTTTAAGGTAAAATCAATAGGCGATAATTCGTTGCCTATACCTGTGGCGAACGAAGGCTTACCTTGAATGAAGAAAGTGCAATCGGCGCCAAACGCAGCTACACGCTCTTCCATTTGTTCGTCGGATAAACCTAACTGAAACTCGGTATTAAGCATTCGCATCATAAAGGCGGCGTCGCTACTGCCGCCTCCAAGACCGGCGCCGGAAGGAATGCGTTTGTTTAAGTAAATATCCAGCGATGGCAAATCAAACTCAGCGCGCAACTGTTCATAAACTCGAATGACTAAATTGCTTTCTGCCGGCCCTTCCAAACGATGGCCGACCTGCTGAAACCGATACGGATCGTCGCTGTGTTGGAGTTGTTTAAATTCCAGCACGTCTGTGAGCGGTACCGGATAGAAAATCGTCTCCAAGTTGTGATATCCGTCGGCGCGCTTACTGACAATGTTCAGTCCGATATTGATTTTGCAAAAAGGATACTCAATCATAATGTCTGCATTATACTTCTTTGAAGCGGAAATCTCGATCTTTGTGCTTATTAAACCAAGGATGCACCAAAGCCAAATAGATGCAAATCAAAGCGACTACAACTCCGGCGCCCGCATAATACAATGTGCCGGCCGAAAGTCCGTCATAACAAAAAGCTACGACGCTCCAACCGATAGCAAAACCTATGCGCCAGCCCAACATAAAGGTGTTCTGTGACGTTCCGCGCTGACAATGCCCGGACAATTTCAGGAAATACATCAAGAGACGTGAGGCCGTCAGGCCGCAACCTGCGCCAAAGAGCGCGTATGCAGCGTTGTGCATTGATGGAAGCGGCTGTACGAGCAACAAGAGCGAAGCTAAGTACAACAAAAGTCCGACAGACATTTCTGCACGATCGTCCGCCTCGACAAAAACTGTCTTACGCGCGAAAAATGCTGCTAGAAGGCCGGCGCCAATAAATAGCATATCGTTCACCGTAACAGAGATAGGAGTTTGCAGCACAAGAGCCAGCAACATTCCCTCTATACCTGCGGCCACCAAACACATAAGAAACAAAGGCCAACCACCGGAACGCCAGAAGCGATCACAAGAAATCAGCTGCACTTTGACAGGGGCTTTGAGCGGAATCTTTGTACAGAAAACGAGAAAGATGGACAAGCACAGCGGAATGAACAACAAGGCGTCCGTCAAAGCCGGCTGCCGAAGCAACTGCGGCAAATAAAGCACGCAAAGCCACCCGATCGGGAGTCCGAAACGCCCAAACCAGCTCAACAAACTATCGCCTAAAGTTCGACTAGATGAGAGCAAAAGGTCATTAACGATCGTATTATTGAGTGCATTTTGCGCAAATTCGAAGAAGACGCCAAAACATGCAGACAATACATATATATATACGAGCGGCAAGTTCGCCTCTAAGAGGGCCAAAGCGCAAACGCCTTGCAAAATACTGCTCCACAAAAACACAGCCTTACGTGAAAAGCGCTCAACGATGTAGGCATTGAAGGGACCGGGAATAATCAATCCGACGGTAAAAGCTAAAATACAGCCGGTCGTGATCAGAAAATCGCCGCCGAAGTGTAGATAAAGGTAAGGGATTAAGCCGAAAGCGAAAGTCCAAAAGAGGAGATTCGCCCAGCAAAGTCTCTGAAAGTTTAAGCTCCGCAAAGGATTAGTAGCACTCGTTCTCATTGGGAAAATCTCCTGTCTTTACGTCGTTCACATAGCGCTTAATCGCGTCGCTCATCACCGTCGTTAGGTCAGCATAACGGCGGAGAAACTTGGGTGAAACGTCTTTATTCTTACCCAGCATATCGTCAATGACGAGCACTTGCCCGTCAGCCGTACCGCCGCCAATCCCGATAATAGGAATGTCGACGGCCTCAACAACGCGCTGCGTCAACGTTGCCGGAATCTTTTCCAAGACAATGGCAAAGCAACCCACCTCAGCCAAGGCCAAAGCATCGGCATAGAGTTTGTCGCTTTCCTCCTTTTCCTGCGCCCTTACGGCATAGGTTCCAAACTTATTGATGCTCTGCGGTATTAGTCCTAAATGGCCCATCACAGGTATACCTGCATCGAGAATTTTTCTGATTGTAGGGAGGATTTCTACGCCACCCTCAACTTTTAAGGCGTCGCAGCCGCTTTCTTTCATCATCCTAATGGCATTGCGAACGCCATCATCAGCGCAGACTTGGTATGAACCGAACGGCATGTCGCAGACGACCAAGGCCCGCTTTACGCCGCGCACCACGCCGGACGCATGATAAATCATCTGATCCACAGTAATGGGGAGCGTAGTCACGTTGCCGGCCATCACATTCGAAGCGCTATCGCCCACAAGTATGATATCAATGCCGGCACCATCGACAATGCGCGCCGTCGTATAATCATAAGAGGTCAGCATCGCGATTTTTCGGCCGCCGGCCTTCATTTCTTTCAAACGTTTTGTCGTCACCTTGCGGTGATCATCATTCAAATAAGCAGTCATGATTGATTCTAAGCTTTAGAAATAAGGCCTTCAGCCCAGCAAAGCGCTAAAGGAAGAATAGGTGAATTGATTGAAGTCGGGGATCACCACGTCGCAGAGGGGCGCAATGCGCTCCGGGGCATTTTCTGTCGACAAACCAACCACTTTAGCCCCACTATCGCGCCCGGCTTGCAGTCCGCTGAGTGAGTCCTCAAAGACCACACACGCTTGGGGCGCTAAACCGAAATAGTCGGCCGCAGCTATGTAGCAGTCGGGCGCGGGTTTTGAGCGACGCGTATCCTCTGCCGTAAAAATATGTGTGAATAAGGATTGAAAATCAGGCAATGCGGCATAAAGAGAGGCCATTTTCTCTTCGTTTGAACTCGTCACGCAGGCCGTAGGTATACCCTGTTGCTGCAACGCGCGTATAAAGGCTACAACGCCCTCTACATAGGGAAACTGCATGTGGGCTTCAAAATGCTTAAGGCGGGCTTTTATCTCTGCTTGAAGCGCTTCATCGCCGGGAAAATAGCAATTAAAGATATTGATAAGCGTGTTGCCCTTAATCTCTTTCGCGAAATTTGCCCGCGAGGGTAGAAATTCGCGTCCGATAGTCGTCCAAAACGCCGTATATTGCGGCTCTGTATTGACAATAACTCCATCGCAATCAAACAGAGCTGCTGTTTTCAGACTTGTAACCATATTGTATTCGTCTTGAATATGCTGCAAAAGTACGACTAACTTTCTAAGTTGCAAAGAATAGTTAAGCCTTCTGTTCGCTACCGGCAGCATATAGGCTCATAAGCGCTTATTTTGAGAACTACGATGCACATTATTGACAGCTCAAATCTCAGAGATTGTGCTCATCGTCCTCGCTTGCAACCAAACGAAGCCGAACGCTCGAAGCGGTGATGGCAAAAGCTGCAAGCAATAGTTCTGTTTCCCGACCGAAAAGCGCTTATCCTTTTGTCTTTTGGCTCACATCCGGACGCTTTAGAAGCATTTACCTACCGAGAAGTACGCACCTTAGTCAGCACCCGCTACTGAATGAGCATCAAGTGCTTTGGAGTATGCCGTTTGCGCTCGTGATAAAAAACCTTTGTGCTCACGAGAACAAACCTTTGCGCTCACGACGTGAAGCCTTTTTTCTCACGATAAAAAACGTGCGACTTACGTGCTTTATGCGTGGAAAGCCGATGGGGATAAATCTAAATAGCAGACAATAACTCTGCAAGAGAGAGACT
>JABZGO010000007.1 GCA_015259305.1 Alloprevotella tannerae
ACCAAGGATAACCTATATATGAAAAGAGCATTACTACTACTATTGCCTATGTTATTAGGCGCAGGTAGTCCAAACTGTGCACAAGCCCAGCAAACAAGCACTTATAAGCATAAGGCTTTGATTTACGATGTGGCAGACGGAGAGGCAGCGGTTTATGGCTACCTTCGATACGACACAAAGTATCGCACGAATGGTTTGACTACATTCCGAACGAACACACCCAGCACCTATTCCTTAATCAAAGACTATGGCAATATTCCCGGCAAAACGCCAATTTTTACTGCCGGAACATACGTTGGAAAAGATTATCTTGCATACGAAACGACACTGTATGCAAACGTACTTATGCCTTACGCCTTTAGCGTCATCGACCCAAGTACAGGAGCTTGCGAGCGGAAGAGCGTATTCCCCGAAGGTGCACCGATACTTATCTTGGACGAGATGACCTATGATCCGAAGACGGACAGAATCTTCGGCGTACACTACGATACAGATCGCTTCACGACTGATTTATATGAAGTGAACCGAACAACTTATGCCATCAATAAGGTTGCGGCCATCAACGACGCCCTTTTTACGCTCTCTGCGGAGAATGGCTACTTATATGCGATCATATCTGATGAAGCTTTTACCAAGTCTACCCTTGTCAGAATAGACGAAAAAAGCATTGACGCCGGAAAGCAAACTTGCACAATGGTCAATGTAAGTCCGGCGGAAGGCACCGGAATCAGTATAGGCAATTATAGCCAATCAATGGAGTTTGACAAAACTACACATCGCCTATGGTGGACAGCACAAGCTGCCGACGGCAAAGCCTATCTGGTAGAGTTGAATCCTGAAACAGGAAAGGCGATCACGCAGACACACATAGATGGTGACTTGCAGTTGCTCTCTATGGCTATCCCTTATCAGTATGTAGCTGAAGAAGCCCCCTCTTATGTGAGGAATCTTACTGTAAAAGCGGGAGAACTTGGCGCGAACAATGCTACGTTGACTTGGACAACCCCGAACACCGACTATAGCAATAAGTCTCTTGCAAGCATTGACGGAATCAGAATCTACCGCAATGACCAACTTGTTCAGACAGTATCAACGACTGAAAAGGGCAAAAGTATGGACTGGACTGACACGGGTCTTGCAGAAGGCAACTATATATATAAGGTAGTGCCCTACAACCAAAAGGGCGATGGTATATATAAGGAAGCATCAGCTTTCGTAGGTGAAGATGTGCCGGGCGCACCAGTAAATGTTCAACTGACTACCAACGACACAAAAGGCACCATTACTTGGAGTGAGCCTGCTATGGGCGCTAATAAGGGCTATTACGACAAGGCGACACTCACTTACGACGTAGTGCGTATGCCGGACAATGTGACGATTGCAACCAAGACGACGGCACGCTCCGTTGAGGATCAAGTAACCGTACACGCAGGCTACAGCTATGTTGTTACGGCCTACAGCAAAAAAGGGAAAGGCCTCTCTGCTACTTCCAACACTGTAGCTTATGGTTCATCGGGAAGCATTCCTTTCATCTCTGATTTGAAGACCAAAGACGAAGTTGACAGATGGACAGTCCTCGACAACAATAATGACGGTATGACTTGGAAGTTTGATCCTACCACGTCCTCAGCTTTCTATGATCGTAGCGAGAAGAATGCAGACGACTGGTTGGTATCACCTCCACTCTCATTCAATAAAGAGAAAAAATATCAGTTGCGTTATACTTACTCTACCGCCAATTGGGTTAACCCCGATGATCACAAGCCGGTTATGGAGAAGATGAAAGTCTTCTACGGCACAACGCCAACCGCAGCGGGTCTTACAACGATGATCGTAGATTTGAAGGAGTTCCATACTGCTTCTGAGACTTACTACTATGGTAAGAACACCTTCAGTGTAGACGCAAGCGGCAACGGACACGTAGCATTCCAAGCTTGTTCAGATGCTATGCACGGTCGGATATATCTTAAAGATGTATCATTACGCGAATATAGTGAAAAGGATTTGAGCCTTAAGGATCTTTCTGGTTCTGCTACAGCCAACTGCGGCGTAGAGCAAGTTTTCGTAGCAACCATTAGCAATGAGGGTTCTAAGGCGGTAAGCAACTATACCGTTCAACTCATCAACGCAGACACGAATGAAGAACTTGCTTCTGCTGCCGGCGTAGCTGTTGCTCCCGATGCAACGGGCACAGTGCCTATCAAATGGATACCGGCGACAGAAGGTGATATAAATGTGTCAGCACGCGTCATTTTAGAAGGCGACACCTACCCGAAAGACAATACTTTTGCGTCATCAATCAAAGTTAAAGTGGCGGCTAAGGATGCAAGCAAATGGCTGACGATCAACACAGATGAGTCTTATGGTTGGTACTCTCCCTTCTTCGTCTCTATGCCTTATTCACAAGCACAGTGTCTTTATATGGAGGACGAAATCCAAAAGAAAGACATTAGCTTCGTAGCTATGCAGGTGAAGTATAATGGTAAGGCTAAGAACGAATTTACGTTCCCGGCAAGAATCTATATGAAGAAGACCGACCGCACCAACTTAATCTCAGACGACAATGAGTACATCGGCGTCTTTGAAGAAGGTGATTGGACAAAGGTATTTGATGGCAACATTACGATCTCTGGTCAAAAGGAAGGCGAAGACTTGCAGATTAAGTTTGATACGCCATTCCACTACACCGGCGGCAATCTGAATATGAAGTTTGAAGCGCTTGCAGGCGGAAAACGCCTTATGCCTAATCAGCATCCGGAATGGCACTTGAAAGAAATTGTAGGCAAGCCTCGCACGGCACACTATGATGGCCAAACGAGCAACATAAAAGAGTCAGAAATCTTCCCTTCGCCCTATGTTCCTTTCATGATGTTGGAATATAAAGATGGTAACACTTCCGGTATGCTCTCTATAGGTGGAGAAGGACTGAACATTTATCAGAACGGCAACGTGCTCTACCTCTCATCAGTCTGTGATAAGATTGACTTATTCAGCACTTCCGGCGCACTCGTAGGCACAGCGAACCATACGGATCGTCTCCAGCTGACTTCGCTTTCCTCCGGTGTATATGTATTGAAGGTAAATAAGAAAGGTCACGTACAAACGCTAAAAATTGTATTGAAACGATAAAGATTAAGACTCTCTGCCGGTCAGAGAAGAGACAAGGCAGAGAGTCATATCTATTTGATATTGGGGCGACTTTAGCATGATTACATCACGCGCCGTAACGCTTCTGACGAAATGATGAAAGAGAAAAATCTCAGCTCTCATTTGTTTAGCTAACAATATCCAAATGACGTTTAGGTAAAGTCAGACTAAAGTCAGCCCATGCAAACATCAACAATGAGTCACCTCTTTTAGTTGGAAAAGAAACATCAAATATAACAATTAATCACTTTTAATCCTAAGAGATATGAAACACCTCTATTTAGCAAGTCTTGCATTAGCAACACTGTCTGCTTTACCAGCATCCGGACAGATGAATGCAAGAAAGTTTCCCTCCGTCTGGGACAAACCGATGCTAACATCTGCCCCGCAGATGCCGCTCCAGACCCCACAGGCGATCGACGACAAGTCGAGGGGTATTACTATGTATGCTGGCCAGTTAGTAAGTCAGAACAAAAAGCGTGGTTGGATAAAGTTCTATACGGGCAAAGCCGCTGACTATATCACTATAAAGAACTTTACGCCGCCAAATGATCAGGTTCAATCTCACGGTATATACTGCTCAGCATATGACGGAAAAGATTGTTATGCCGTTTTTGCTCAGTCTTACACTTATGGCGTAGAACCGCTGTACTTTGCAAAATTAAATGTAGCTACAGGCGATACCACAACCATCTACACCTTTAATAAAAGTGAACAAAGCTCTTGGTACAGGGGATATGACATTTATACTTTGGCTAACAACCCTAACACTCAGGAATTGTATGGCCTTGGCAAAAATTATGAGACGAAGATCATTGATGGAGAAGAACAAGTTGTAAAAGGTTACTCCACAATCTATACTTTCAATAAAACTACCGGGGAAATTACAAAAGTTCAAGACTTAGACCTCGTATACTACAACTTCTGCTTCGACTATGATGGAAACTGTTACATGCTTCGTCCGAAAGCAAAGAGTGCTTCTGACCAAACCGTGGTAGGTACAGAACTCGTTAAGTTCGACTCAGACTTCAATATCGTTTCTGTGGTAGAATGTAAGAGCCAATGGGGAGAGACATATATCCAAAGATACTTTGGCACAATGAGCTTCGACTTTACTACGGGTGATCTTTGGTGGATTCCGGTTGGCGACCATGGCGCAACAACGCTTTATAACGTAAATGCAACAACCGGTATTTATGAGGGCAAGTCATGGTTTAGCCTTGGCAACTCATTTGTTGGTCTTACCATTCCTTATATGATAGCAGATTCACGTTTGGCAGCAGCTCAAGTATCTCAGATTGACGTACAAGCTGATGTTAATGGTGCTATGGTAGATACCGTTAAGTGGGTTAACCCGACTAAGGCTTGGAACAAGAGCGAGCTTACTGAATTCAAAGAAGTATTGGTTTATCGTAAGAAACAAAATGTAGCGACGACCGAACTCACACCGACTTCAACGCTACTTTCTGCTGAAAATGCAGATCTTATTGGAACAGTAGAGGCTACGGGCAAGATGGGCCAAGCTATGCAATTCGTAGACACGAACCCCCACGCTGGAATCAACACCTATTATGTAGTTCCATCACGCGTTACCGGTGAGAAAGGTGTACCTGATAGTATCCGCTGCTTTATGGGTGTAGACGTTCCCGGAGCAGCTCAAGATATCCAACTGAAGAGAAAAGGCACAGGCCTTGAATTGACCTGGAAGGCTCCGACCAAAGGTTTAAACAATGGTTATATCAAGGAAAACGAGCTGACCTACACATTGACACGTTTGCCCGACAATGTCGTGGTTGTTAAAGATCTTAATGCAACAACTTACGAGGACAACACGCTTGGTGAGCAGCAAAAATACTCTTACAGAATTCAGGCTAAGAGCCAAGCCGGTGAAGGTGCCATTGCAGAGTCTGAAGGAATTATGGCCGGAAGTGCGCTCACTACGCCGATCGACTTGAAGTTCAATACGCAAGATGATGCAAATCGCTGGTACAGCCCCAACAACCACGCTATCTTCTTCTACTATTGTGGTGGATACGATGAAGACTCGAAGTGTATGATTGGCTATAGCAACTACCAAGAGGCTGAAGGCTTCCTCACTTCTCCCCCGCTCAAACTCGAAAAGGGTAAGACATATCGCATTACCACTGACTTCTATGCACATCAAAGAGCTACTCCATTCGATTTGAAACTTACTATGGGCACAAATAGTGAAGATCTAACGAATGCTACGGTTCTCCGTGAAGAGAAAGATTTCTCTTATCCTGACATGTATACTCGCGAGAAACTCGAGGATATGTTTACTGCACCTGAAGATGGTACATATTATTTCGGCATGTCTATTGCTACGCACAACCAATACAATAGCTTCCGTCTCTATGGTATTAACGTAGACTATGTTGCTGAAAACGACTTAAAGGCCTTCTCTCTTGATGGCATCCAAGAAGCAGTTGTAGGCTACGACAACAAGTGCACAGTTAAGGTCCGCAACGTAGGTTCTAAAACACAGAAGAAATACAGCATCAAAGTATACTGCGATGATGAAGGAACGAAGACGCTTGTTGGCGAAACAACGAATGTTCCTGAATTGGCTGCTGGTAAGATGGCAGACGTTCCCGTTACATTCAATCCCACGAAGGATGGCGTATTCAACTTCTTTGCTGTTGTAGCACTCGATGGCGACCAAGAGCATAGCAACGATACAACCACTGTTGCACGTATCAGAGTAAGCCCGAAAGGTACCACGCCTTGGACAAATATCGTAAATGGTGACGACAAAGGCGAAGATACGCACGGACCTTGCACCAACAGCGACACTTACGAAAGAACGCAATCTATCTATTTGGCATCTGAAATCAATGCTGATAAGGATGGCTTCATCTCTCGTTTGGGTTACCTCTACACTTCAAATAGCAACTTGACAGATAGAACAGAACCATTCAAGGCTAAGATTTATCTTGCTCTGACAGATAAGGACCAATTCACGTCAGCTTACTCTCAATGGCTGGCGCCTGAGGAAATGACGCTTGTATATGATGGCACATTCACACTTGAACCTGGCGTTGACAATATTATGGCCTTTGACCTTGATACTCCGTTTAAGTATGACAAGACAAAGAACCTTATGGTTGTCTTTGATAAGGAAGGTGCAGTACCATCTAATTTGATGTTCTGTGCATTGTACAAGGTCTTCCACGACACGTCAAACGCCATCTATCGTAAGTTGGAATTTGCTGAGGCATCACCATTCAGCGCGACTAAATCACACGCATACAACTCAGTTCCGGTTCTCTATCTCGGATTTGGAGTTAATAACAACATCAACAATGCATACGTTGCAGGCGAAACATTCTTCTACAACGCTAACAATGGCATGATGAACTTTGGTAAGGATGTTAAGGTTGCCAACATATATACGGTTGATGGTAAACTTGTGAAGACGTTCAACAACGTAAGCAACAAGCAAGTAAAACTGGATATGCCGACAGGTCTGTATATCGTACGTACGATAGCTGCAAATGGAAAGGCATCTAGTATGAAACTTAATGTGAAATAAAATATGAACTCTATCAGAAAATTTATTTTTCTGTTATCGCTTACAAGTCTCTCCATGATTGGGGGAGACTTGTTTGCTCAAACAGAGAGCGACAATTTGTTCCATTTAGCTCCTTTGAGCCCTTCGGACCGCGAAATGGCAGCGCCGACTTCAGGCAGTGAGAATATGCATATCGGCTACTGCACCATTGAGCCTAGTCGTGGACTCATTGCGCAGATAACAGGAGAACACACTTATCACGCGGCGGTCTATTTCCCGGCAGAGCTGTTAGACAAATATGTTGGCAATAAGATCGACTCTATCGAGTTTGCCATCAAGCCTAAACGTGGACATTTGGTAGAATACTTCATTTGTACTGACTTGAAGAACCCAAGAGAAAGTACCCTGGTACAAGGCTCATCTACGTCCTACTCTGAAGGTTGGAACAAGAAAAAGTTTCCTAAATCGCTCACAATCAAAAAGGGAATGAACCTCTACATTGGCTATATTCTATATTTGAATGCCGATGAGATGTACGACTGCCTATTGTTTGATGAGAGTCCTTACTCGCTAACGAAAAAGAATTGGTACGGCTATGATGGCAACTGGTTCAGCAACACGGCTGCGATCGGTAAGAACATTTGTATTCGTGCAGTCTTGTCAGGGCAGAATGTTCCTAACAATGACATTTCCTTGATTCGCTTAGCACCCGAGGACAACGGATATTATATTGAGCAGAATAAGCCTAAATCATACGTGGCTTATATTCAAAACAATGGCACTGCGCCGATCACATCTCTGTCTCTTTCGGTTTCTGCCAAAGGTGTACAAAGCAAAGAAGTAACACTCAACGGATATAACATTCCTAATAATGTACCACAAAAGATCGTCCTCGATAATGTCTCTGTACCGGTTGAGGGCAACTTTGTTGGCACTTTCACGGTAACGAAGGTCAATGGCTCGACAGACCCCGACATGAATGATAATGCAGCAAGTCTCAGAGGCTATGCGATGAAGGAAGGCTCGGAGCCGGTTGAGCGCACTGTACTTTTCGAGGAATTTACATCTGAGGGCTACAAAGAATGCGCCATTGCAGATAGCGTATACACCAAAGCTATTGGTCAGCGTAAGGATGTAATCCGCGTAAAGCACCACTTAGACTACAAATCTCATCAAGATCAATTCCGCATTGCAGCAGATAAGGATTACGAAGCACTCTATGGTGAATCGAAGACCTTTGTTCCTGCAATCTGCGTTGACCGCCTTGCAATCAGCGGACTTGAAGATCCGGGACCTGCCTACTTCATTGCCAACGATACGGTTGTTACTAATCTGATCGGACTTGCAAAGTCTGAATACTCCTTTATTACGCTGACTGCCGCCCCTCAACTTAGTGCAGATGGCAAGCAGATAAATGTTAAGGTTAGTGGACATGCCGGCACTAATGAGATGCCTTTGCAAACTGACTTGCGTCTGACGACTTGGCTTGTAGAAGACAACATTCAGAGCACACAGCAAGCCGGACGAGCAAACTTCACACAGAATGGCGTCTTACGAGCTGTGCTCAGCAGTAGCGCTTGGGGTGACAATTTAGATATCTCAAACTACGACTTTGAGAAAAACTATACGATTAACGTAGACCCCAAATGGAACGTAGCCAATATGCGTGTTGTTTCATTCGTTAGCAATTATGAAGCAAATGTTTTGAAACGCGGCCTCTATAATGCGACGCAAGCTGCAGTCTCAGGCACTTCCGGCATCAATTCACAAGCAAATAATGCAGGCAATAAGATGATCAGCGTTATAAATGGCAGTTTGATTCTTCCTCAAGGTTATCATCTTGTTGGTGTCTATGATATGTCTGGACGCTGTATTAGTGCGAAACAATTAGGCTATGGTCTCTATGTAGTAAGGGCTACTGATGGCCAAAATGTGATTACACAAAAAATTAGTATCAACCACTAATAACAATCATCATGAAGAAAACAATATTGTTCTTCGCATTATTGCTCAGCCTCATTTCCTTTGAGGCAAAAGCAGCCCCCACGAACTGTTTCTGGGGGTATTGTGGCGGGAAAGTAACCGGCGAATTCGGCTCTAAGAAGAGTGCAAAAGGCGCTATTTACATCCCGGCTGAAATCTCAAAACTCTACCAAGGAAAGACGATCTCTGTTGTCAAGGTCGGACTAGCTGCAATGGCCAAGAACGTAAAGGTCTTTATCACTAAAGACTTAAACGGCGAGAATGCCGTGACAAAGACGGCCGGAGCGCTCTACAATGGTTGGAATGAAGTAAAACTGAGTTCCAACTATACAATAGATGGTGAACCCTTCTATATCGGTTATAGCTATGAGGGTGACAACCTATCAATGGGGCGCTCAGATATGTATTCTGAGAATGGCTGTTGGGCAGACCTCGGCGACGGTTGGAAGAACTATGCGACCGACAAAGCCTACAAGGCTCTGGCACTGACTATCCAGGCAAAGATCGCCGGCGAGAATATGCCTAAAGACTTATGGCTCTATAGCAGTCGCGATATCATCGTAAAGAAGAATGCACCCTGCGAGTTCGGATTTGGCGTAATGAATTTGAGTCCGCGCATCGCAAGAAACTTGTTGGTCGGCTATACTGTTGATGGTGGCGCAGAGCAAACGGAAGAGTTCAAAACGACAATGGGATCCGGTGCTGAGAAGGAGTTCGCAATTAAATATCCGGGATTCAGCGAGAATGGCATTCATTCCGTGAAACTGAGACTGATCAGCGTCGATGGAGAAAACGACGCGTTTGCCGGAAACGATACAACCAGCACCAACGTAAAGGTAATGGATGCAGTACCTCAACAGCGTTTTGTCGTTGAGGAAGGCACGGGAACTTGGTGTGGATATTGTCCCTTAGGCATCGTCGGCTTAAATGGAATGGCCAAGAAATATCCTGAGACATTCATTGGTATAGCTGTCCATAAGCAAGATAAGCTAGAGACCAGCTCTTACTCAAGTCTTTCTTTCTCCGGCTACCCTACTTGCTATATCAATCGTGACCTCAGCAACGTTGCTAAACCGGAGTTCGCTTCGTTAGAAGCTTCGCACAATAAAGCGGTCAGCAAGTCTCCTCGCGTAGGTATGGAAATCAAAGCACACTTTGTTGGCAATAACAAAAACAAGATTAAAGCTGTCGCATCTGCCAGCTTCTTTGCCGCTCAAACAAGTGTCGACTACAAGATTTCTTTCGTACTTGTAGAGAATGGTATCGAGGGCTACTACCAAGCTAACAACTTCAGTGGTGGTGGACTAGGCAAGATGGGTGGCTTTGAAGATCTTCCGGGTTACGCCTCCATCAAAATGGACCACGTAGCGCGTATGAACTACAGTTTCGATGGCATAAAGGGAAGTATTCCGACCACCGTAGAAGCAGATCAGATCGTAGATTATGCAGCTGAATTGGAAGTTCCCGGTAACATACAGCATGCTGACAGTCTGCACCTCATCGCTCTTCTCATCAACAGCAAGGGACAAATTGAGAATGCAGCTTCAGCACACGTAACGGTTGATCCGGCCCTTTCTATTTCTGAAGATGTCGCTCTCCTTGCTCCTGAGTTTACTTTCTCCAATGGTCGTTTTAATCTTGAAGGCTTCGAAGGTAAGGTACGCATCTATGATGCCAACGGAAGGGAAATACCTAACCACGACATCCAAAGCGGCTTCTATATCATCAAATACACGAGTGGCAACAAGACAATCGTCAAAAAGATGCTATTGAAATAAGACCAGACTTCTATTGGGGAATATACCGATAGAAAGATCTCTTAGACTTTAACGATTAAGGGTGTATCAGTTTTGATACACCCTTTCCTTATTCCGGTAATGCTTGCATTATGGCAAGATCACCTTCTCCGACTTCAACTGTCCGTCTGCCATTCTGACGCTCTTGACATAGACGCCTTTTGAAGGATTTTCCACACGACGACCACTCAAATCTGTATAGAAAGGCTTGCGCATTGTCATCTCACTAACCTCCTTAACACCGGAAACGACTGTGCCATCGCTATATACAATATCAGTAGTGAGTCGTTTATCCCCATCTAAATAGAATGCTTGTACGCCAATTCGAGATGCATTTTCGTAAATCATTACAGCGTGAGCATTTCCACGATTTTCAAAATCATAACGTGTCTTATCTGAAAAGTCAATAGGAATATCTGTCATATCCGCACTCAACCAAGGATAAACCGAAGGACTAAATGTATATTTTTTATCATCGAGGTAGATATTGTAATATACATTCTTCGTATTCATAAAGCTATTGACCTCATTGTATCTATCAAGACTAAAAACAAAGCGCTTTGCATCTACACTTATATCTTGTAACACGGAAAACACAGGATTCTTCGGTCGAGCTACTGTTTCTGTCCAGGGGCGAAAAGCCGGCTTCATCTTTACCTGCATTTCCAAATCTATAAGACGAAATCCATAGTTTGCCATAAAGCCATTCTTTGGACAAGTGAATGATGCCGTATTACGATCATAGTCGAAGGTAATAGAAGGCAACGATTTATAGTCAGTCGTACCTTCCTGCGAGTTATAACTAACATCAGCAGGCATAACCCACTTGTAGGCGTGCTTCGTGGGGAACAACCCCATAAACTGCGTGTTGTTAAAAACGATCTTATCGCCCTGAACTTCTCCTCTCACCCAAGCATCCGGTAAGTCGGAATCTATGTTGTTCACATAGACATAGTCACCCTCAAACACAACTTGAGACATACGCTCAAAAATCTCTCGCCCGCTATCGTTGAAAGAGAAAATATAACTCTTTGCATGCTCCGTAGACGAAGGTGCCATATTCATATAGTTGCAAATGGTTGATGTTGCAACCAAATCGCCTATACCATTCCAGCTACCTTCCTCATTAGTCATACCAATCAGGACATTATCCTCAGTCTTGATCAGCGAATCATTACGCCAGATAAACTTGATGGTTTGCGATACGGAATCTTTTACGTATTGGTTGTTACCCTCGACGACCTCAAAATTCATTCTTGTAGCATAGTAGTTAATATAGTCATCCTTAACATAGATGAGCTGTGGAAGTTCTACGGCAATCGTATCTCCTACCGTTCTATGACCTTTAATCCACGAATTGGTAGGAAAGAAAGTCATCGGATTCTGAATATAAAAGGTGCCATCGTCAGCAATAACCAAATCGCGTGCCACGCCATCTTTCTTACCATCGAAGATGACGCCCCACATAGAGTAGAATCCTTCTGCATAGCTATAAAGGTTCTTGTAAACCTTCCCTTCCGGCTGCTCTACGATCATTTCATCTTTCTCTGAGCCTTTCGGCATTCGACTTGACTGCTGTGCAAGTTTTCCCCAAATTTGTTGATGCTGGGCTTGCATACTCATGATTGTTAATAATGAGACGCAAATAAGTGTAATAGGTCTTTTCATAAAGTTTTGAACATAAAAAAAACATTCGTATGGCTCTTAAACCATCTTATTGGCAAATATAGGACTTTATCATATCAATGTCAACTTAACCACAATTTCTACATCATATTTAAAGATGTAGGCTTTCAATTTAATACATATAAACGATTTCTCTCAAGCGATGGGCGGCTAACGATATATCTACTTCTTTTTTAGGAAAGCCATACGTTATGAAGATAGTCCGGGCTAACATGTCAACTCGATCCAAGGATAAAAACTAGCGAAGAAACCCGTAAACGAAAAGGACAATAAAATAAACTTTAACATTGGTTTGTATCCTCTTTTCTGCAAAAACAGTTAATTTTGCGCCTCATATACACTACATAGGTGTATATGACACAAAACAAATTAAGACTACAAAATAAAGAGTAAGATGAAAAAGACGTATGTCAAGCCAAGTAGCGTATGCGTAGCTGTAACTACTACTATATTAGCAGGGAGTATTGGTGCCTCTAACGAGGACCACAAGAAGGAGCCGGAGATAACATTTGGGGCTCCATCAACGACAAAGACTTACTCGTTTCAAAATTTTTCCGATATGGACCCTATCGAGGAAGAAGAAGACTAACGAAAAGGGAAGAAAAACAGAAGTAAATATGAAATACAAGAAATTTTACAGCCTGCTTATTGGAGTTCTTGCTGTGAGCTTAGCATCGTGCACCAACGATCTAAGCGAGAATAATGAGCTAACACAACCAAACAAAAAAGCCAAACGCACATTGAGTCTGTCTTTTGGAGACAATGTTGAGCATCGCTCCCAAGTGAGCATCACAGACGGCAATCAATGGAAAGATGGCGACATGTTCCTTGCTTGCAACATTACAAACTACGACGGCGTAGAAGCTCTTAGGGCATTTGGTGGCGGTAAGACGTCCGAACTGAAGGGAGAGATCGCTTGTGATGATAACGACTCCATAGGGGTCTTTTATCCTTTTAAGCTTAGTTATGGTCAAGATCAGAAGACCGTGCATATTAGTATGCAGCGGAGTTCTGCATCAGAGGGAGGACAAGTCATAGAGAAAGATCAAGATGGCACAATTGAAACCCTTCGGTTTTTCGATTACAGCTACGGGAAAACTAAAGTTAAAGCCTCAGCTGATGGCAAGAGTGCCTCAGGCAATGTGCAGATGCACAAGCTCTATACCATTTTGCGCCTGAAGTTTAGACACAAGAATGCGGATCTCAAGAAGATCAAGCAGTTGAGACTCGAAGATGTGGTTGAAGAGGCAAAGTTTGATGCCACTAAAGGCGAATTCAAAGAGCGCACGATGGGCGCCATTACCATCAAGACAGATACGCTAGCCGACTCTTTTTTTGTAGCTGTACTCCCGGATGCGGCATTCAGAGCCAAGTTTATAGCCACTACGACTGACAACAAGACCTACACTTACATCTTGGAGAAAGGAGTAAACATTAAGGCAGCAACGTATCAACCCATCAAAATCAATTTAGAAGAAGAAAACCCCTACGTTCCAATAGATAACATTAATTGGGGCAAATTTAATCTGCAATATACGCCCGGCGTTCACCAAGAGGGCTGGAAAGAAGGTTATCACCTCGCCGAGCAACCTTGGATTTACCTCTACACCGCCCGATGCTCCTTCCCGCTCCAGGAAGATGATCTGCGCATTAACTTGCCCAATGGCGATAGAAACGCTACCGCATTTGACCACTTCCGCTGGGGCGATATTAAGAATGCCCACAATTATAATGATGGAATGGCAGAGAGTTTTTGGCATGCTAAGGGAGAGATAAAAGGCAAAATAGAACCTGATAGTATTTTTGGCGACATTGCAACCTATGCTTCAAAGGGAAAATGGGCTATACCATCGGCTTCTGATTATAGCAGCCTGATGAACGCCACCGGTGAATACATTGCTTATTATGAAGATAATAACCATAATATTATCTATGGTGCATTCTTTGATCCTTCAGTAGAACAAGGAAAGAAAGGCTTCATTTTGGATAAAAATGGCAACAAGATTAGAAAATCTAACTTTAGCGCCGCACCGGTTGGTATCGGTTTCAACAGGATGCGAAAGCTTACAAGATCTGATTTCAATAAAGGTATCTTCTTCCCGATGGCAGGTACATACGAATATACCGGACAGTTTGATAAGATGGGCAGCCAGGGTTCTTATTGGACTTCAACAGGTAATACTAGTAATGACAAACAGGCTGCAGTATTTATGGTCTATATCCATACAGAAGGTCAGGCCTATCCCGGATATCTCAAAAGTGCTATAACTCCAAAAAGGAATATGTACAGCATTCGGCCGGTTTATATAGGCAAATAAAGTAATATACAACGGGAAGTAAGTAGAATATCCGGGCTTAGTGCCTCACACTTCTCTTTTAGCTTCTTGTAATGTGAAAATCAAGCGAGGTGCGCAATGACTCATTTGCGCACCTCGCTTTTATATTTATTCCTTGCTAACGCTTCTCGAAAGAAAGCACAATACTTTTTCTTCATAGGGAGCGGGCAATATCAGAAGTGCAGCGATGCAGCTATATGACTGCCCCTATTTCCTGCTTGATATTGATGAAAAAAGTAACTTTGCAGCAACAAACACAATATGAACACAAGTACAATGAAGCGATAGAAGCATTTGTGTGAAAAGACAGAATAAAGCGGATTCTTCGCAAACGGCTATACTGCGATGTTGTATGCAAAGAAATAATATAAAATGAGAAGTTCAATCAAACCGGTTACGACCATTCTTGTGCTCCCCCTTTTGTTTTCCTGTTTTGGAAGAGAACACAGCAGACTCTTCGCCGTAGAAAAAGATGGACTATATGGATACGCTAACGCAAAAGGCGATACGGTCATTGACTGTGTGTACCCATTAGTCTATACGGATATAATTACGCACATTGGGTTTGTCGCAGACAGCACGGGGCATATTAAATGTTTTAATCATAAAGGGACATATCTCTTTGAGGTCTTTAAGTATGATAACGGCCCGGACTATCCCGGTGAAGGACTTTTCAGGATTGTAGGCAAAGATGGTCTTATCGGGTTTGCAGACACTAAAGGAAACCTTGTCATTCCTCCAAGATACAAATTTGCATACCCTTTCACAAACGGGAAAGCAAAGGTAACTGATACGGGAACTCTGATGATAGATAGTCAGGATATAGACCGCCACGAATATTGGCAATCTGATAAATGGTACTTTATATCACGCAAAAACGAGTAAGCCATCGACAACTCGTGGCCAACTCGCACGCGACTCGTAACAACGGGAAGCGCCGCAACTATTCTATCTATAAATCAGCCACTTCTACTATATTTTGAAGTACAAATAAGTATCGGAAAAATTCTCTTAGGTGATCGCAAAAACTTTCATAGGTGATCGGAAAAATTGTCTCCTATGATCGAAAAAATTGTCTTATAGGACAATTTTTCGTTTCTTAGGTGAAAGTTTCTCGACACTCTATAACCCTGAAAATCAATAGCGTTTTCACCCGTCTAAGACCACTTGTCTCCACGCGAAGAAATAAAAACTTGAAGCTAGCGCAAAGACATTTAGGGGAGGAACTACGATAATCCCTCCCCTATCTCAAAAAAATCGTTTGAGCTTAGAACTGCACAATCAAATTGGCGAGTCCGTAAAAATTATCTTGTTTAAAGTCGTACGTGGCAGAAAATCCGGCACCCACTCTCTTCGTGATCATATATTCGTAAGAGCCCTTGAGGCCGTAACTCCACAATCCACCATGGCGAACGTCAATGGTCATCCCTTCCGGATTGTTGATTATGAAAGAATGATCATATTGCCCTATACCCGCCAAAGCACCGAGTATTAAGCGGTTCCTCCCCTGTACTTTAAAGGCTTTAAATAGATCTACACCTGCAAAGAGATTGATAGATGAGGTGTTGGCAGAATTGTGTTCTTTACGACTGTCTCCTTGAGATACTTGTACTGAAGGGCCTTGCACATCATTAGTGTAAAATCCTAACCCATGTGTTTTTGATGTGGAGAGCGTCTGTGAAGAAGCATGATGCAGTGAAAGACCGAACTCGAAGATGTTTGCATCATAACTTACTTGAACTCCTTTTGCAAATCCGAAACTCATTGATTCACTACATGAAAGTCCCAACCCTACTGAAACTTTCCACCTCAAAGGAGAGGTCTGAGCATTTGCTACTTGTGGTTGCGCCAACGCTACAGAGAGTAGTATGGCAAATGACAATAAAATCTTTTTCATATATATTATTCTTTTATCTTGATCCAAAACTGAAACATTTGACCAACATCATATCGTTGCCCATTCAGTGCTTTATCATTGTAGGCAACTAGAGCACCTCCAACCTCGTCATCATCTTCACCGAGGTCAATCTTGAACGTAGCTCCAATCTTTATTCCAAAAAGGTCACCAGAAACATTTGGCGTAATTTCTTTGAGCGCCCCTCCATCAATCTCAGTCCAATGAACTAAATAGTAATTTCCAAAATCATTGCGATTCCAATTAAACAATCGAATATTCAGATCTTTTGTAGCTCCTTTCCACCATCCTTTTTTTGTACATTCTCCATAGAATTTTATACTAGGAGCTTTTACGGGAATTATTGTATATTTCATCTCGGGCCGACCACGCCAAAATGATTCATATCTCCTCATTGCAGATTGGCTAGTGAACCTTGCTTTTTCTAGATATTCAACGTAATTTGAATGCTTTTCTCTATCATATTTAGGTTCAGTAGTAGGATTTACGGGAAAAGTAGTGCCCTCTATAGGGTGGATAAGTTCTGGCCTAAAATAATAGTCATGGAGTATTCCTTCATAATACAATTTCCCATAGTTGTTATTATAAAGAACTGATGTTCCCTTTTTAACTGGTATCAATCTTTCATTAGTTCCAATAACGATTACAGGTACACTTGGTTCCTCGGATGACTTAAGGTAATGTATCTTACCATTCTTGTCATAGGCTGTTAATATGCACTCCTTTTGATCATCGAAGTTTTCAGGTAAATATACAGTAAGAACATCTTCTTTCTTCAAATCAACAGAAGAAGTTTCTTCGTTCTTGCTTAATACAGATACTTGAACAAGAGGATCTATACTAACAAGATATTTTACAAAACTATCAAAACTATCAAAGCTCTCAAAATTTGGAGCCAAAGAATGTCCGGTTGTAGACCTTAAGTCTTTAGTTCTTGTAAAAGAACGATCTAGAGAAGTATATAAAGCAGAAGTACTTCTTAGATCCTTACCGGGAACAATCTCTTCTAGTAGAATTTCTCTATCCCCATCTTTTTCTAAAGAGACCTTTTTAGACAATTCTTCTGCGACTACATCTTCGTTTATTGCTGTTGCAAATAGCTTTGCAAGCAACGCTCGTCCCTCAGTCGCTTTTAGGTTTAGATTCTCCTGTTTCTCTGGATTAGGATTTGTCCTTGGTTCTGGGATGGACATCGATTCGTTCGTGCAGGAGGTTATTGTCAATATCGACAACAATACACCTAAAGTCATTACTTTTTTCTTCATAACAATGACAGTTAACAATGCCTACTCTTTGTTCAGAGTTTTTCAGCTTACACTCTCCTTTTATATAGTTTGGTCTATAGCAATTTGGGGTACAAAGGGATTGCTAACCTTATATTGCATGGAGCTTTAAGCATCCATAATTGTCTATTCTGAACATATGCTCAAAATATAGAGCTGTACCAAGCTCTTAAGAATCTGCGCGCACTGACTATCTTAACACCGGCAAAAGTATAAACTTATAGAAATCGTAACAATTCCCAAAAAGAGAAATTTCGTAAACTTTCCCCGAAAACGATGTTTTTTACCCTTTAGGGTAATGATTCTACGAAAAAAAGCTATCTTCGTACTCGATTAATATAGTATTACTTGCCAAATGGAAGCCTCTCATCACGATCATTATTCACCTCAACCACCACAAGGTGTTCGTCCTCTTATAAAGGATGAGGAATACAATAACCTACAACCTTATATCGATTCAGCAAAAGCTTTAGCTCGAATCACATACAAATCTCTTTATATCATTGACTACAACAGGATGAACTTCCTGTATATATCCGACAACCCATTGTTTCTCTGTGGAGAGCGGGTAGAAAATGCATATCAAGAAGGATTTAATTTCTATTATCAACGCATTCCAAAAGAAGATCACGAATTTCTCTCTCAAGTAAATCGAATTAGTTCTGTGTTTCTTAGAGGGATCCCGACAACAGAACGCACTCAGTATGTCATCTCTTACAACTTCCGAATAACTCAAAAACATGCTAGAGAAAAAATCTTGCTAAATCATCAGGTAACTCCTCTCAAATTAGATTCAATGGGAAATGTTTGGTTGGCTCTTTGTATAGTTTCGTTAGCACCTACACAAGAAATAGGTGTCGCGTTTATGACGAAGATTAATTCAGATATGAGGTGGAAGTTTTCCTTAAATAGTGAACGCTGGGAGCAGATTGACAAGATAGAGTTGAATGAATTCGAAAAAAAAGTAATTCGATTAGCAAACCAAGGCTTGTCTGTTAATCAGATTGCCGAAGAAATCAAACGTTCGAAAGATTCGGTAAAATGCTATCGTAAAAGTCTATTCCTAAAACTTGGTGTAAGTAAAATATCTGAGGCTATTGCTATAGCGACACACCACAAATTGATTTAAGCTATCAGGGATTTTAATTGTTGTAGAGAAAAAAATAAACAATTAAAGAAGGCGCCCTTAACGTAAAAGACGATTAGGACTTAAACCTGATAATTGTTCTAAAAGTATGCAGAATCAAGGCACTTCGGTTATGCACGAAACATCTTGAAGAATGGGGAAACCTGTTGCCGACAGCAAAGAAAAAGAAGACTGCAAAGTTGTAACCGGAGCGGTAGCAGACAAAAAAGATTGCCACGAACAATACTTTTATAGCATTGTCCGTGGCAATCGCCTGCCTCCGTGCTCAAAGCGGGACTCGAACCCGCACAGCCATTTCTGGCCAAAGGATTTTAAGTCCTTCGTGTCTACCATTCCACCATTTGAGCAGTTTGCGAGCGCAAAGATAATAGTTATTTTTCAAATAGCGCAGACTTTGGGCAAGTTTGTTTAGAATAAGCGCGCTAATTATTAATTATCAGGACATCATTGTCCCGACTATAGCCTTGAATGCGATACTTAAAGAGCTTTAAGCCCGCCTCACCCGCTACAACGATGCCGCCATTGCGCAAACTATAAGAGCGGTTGCAGCGCGGGCAATGCATCGTCAGTCTGTCTTGAAAAACAAGTTGACGCTCTACATAGTCTTTCGTATAACAATTAGGGCAAGCCAACTCGTAAGCTACGGGCTGCAAAGTGCCACTAAGATCGGGCGTATCTGAAGTACCCACGATAAAGCCCGCAATCATCTCAGGTCGGTTATAGGCTTCCAAAGCCGTGACCGGCAATTGAGCCTCCTTCCCGTCTGCACTGCGTATTAAATAATGACTCGGCGCGCGAGAGATGGTGCAGAAAATGCCCGGATTGTTCAGCGCTTGAAAGAGCGGAGCTACTGCAGAGACGGGCGACAAGCGTAAGAAGGCATGCACCTGCGTAAACTCGCTTTGAGACACTTCTAAGCAGCCGGAAAGGAGCAGACTTGCAAATAAGAGGCAAAATAAGCGCTTCATACGATATATATACGCATAGAGCGGCCGGTTATTGCCAACCAACTGCTTAAAAAGCATAAAGCGCCAAAGGACTTAGTCGATGGCTACGGCTGAGAGCATACTAGCCAAGCCGTCGGCGGCCTTGCTTAAAGGCTTTGCAACCATCGCACGCATAAACATATTGACCTCTGCACCGACTGTCACTTTCAGTTTTGTACCTTCTCCCGAGGGCATAAGTTGAATCCAGAGATTCAAAGGCACCGGACTGCCTGTACTTTCAAACTTGATCAACTTCGGCTCCTCGCGCTCTACGACCGTAAGCGTAACTTGCCCTACGGGCGATTGGATCGTCACGCTATCGGCATCAAAAGTAAGCGTCTCCAATTGTTTTTTTGCCTCAGCTACTTGCTCATCAGACAAGGCCGCTTGCATCTTTTCTTGTACGTCCGGGTCGTTTAACCGGTCGCGCAATGCTTGCAGATTGCGCAAATCGCTAAATTTCTCATAAACGCGCACCTGCGGAGCACTTAGTTGCTTTATTTCACTCTCAAACTTTTGCATCTTTTCTGTGTAAAAAGGAATAAGGTCGGCGAAGTTAGGTAGTTTTTGTGGCCTCAGCAAGTTTTCCGTTTGAAAAGCATCATTCTGTAAGCTTTCTAAGCAATCGCGGCGGGCAACGAGCGAAGCAAAATGACCATAGAAACGCTTTGCTTTTCGCGTTGTTTGGCGTATTTTTGCAGAAAATACGTGTATGCTGAATTATAAAGTTATACTTTTTGTCCTCGGACAATTACTTTTTCTTGAGGCGATCATGCTGGCCGCCTGCTGCGGCGTAGGCTTTATCTATCATGAAAATACGCTGATCGACTTTGGCATTCCCACTTTAATTTGCATCTCACTCGGCTTACTCTTCCACTTTTTAGGAGGGGCTAAGAATCAAGGTATGGGCCGCCGCGATGCTTTTTTAATTGTATCTACTACGTGGCTGCTCTTCTCCATTATTGGAATGCTGCCCTTCCTCCTAAGCGGAATTGTCACGCGGCCTTCGGTAGCCTTCTTTGAGACGATGTCCGGCTTTACGACGACCGGCGCAACGGCACTCAACGGCATAGATGCACTGCCCCACTCTATTTTATTTTGGCGCAGCCTAACGCACTGGGTTGGAGGCGTTGGTATTGTTTTCTTTACCATCGCGATCCTACCCAACGCTGATGCCAGCGAACAGAAAATGTTTACGGCAGAATCTACCGGCCTTAAGATCGGCAAACTGCACCCACGCGTTCGCTCCACAGCGCGGTGGATTGGCGGACTTTATGTTTTGCTTACCTTGGCTTGTATGATTGCTCTTTACCTAGGCGGTATGGGGCCTTTCGATGCTATCAACCACGCCTTCTCCACGATGGCTACAGGCGGTTTCTCAACGCACCAGGATAGCATTGCCTTTTTCCATTCAGCACGCATCGAAAACATTCTGATAGTCTTTATGACCTTGGCCAGCCTCAACTTTACCGTGTTGTACCTTGGCTTTATCAAGAAGCACTGGAAGGAGATGTGGAAAGATGATGAGCTACGCATATTTTTTGGCATCGTTCTCAGCATTGCCTTGATCGGAACGTTTGTGCTCTACTTTAGAGATCACCGCACATTGGCCGATGCGGCGCGCCTCTCGTTCTTTCACACTATATCTATACAGTCTACAACCGGCTTCACGACGGAAGACTTTATGAACTGGGACCCTTCCACTTGGGTTTTCGTCGCCTTCATCACGATAGTCGGCGGCTGTGCAGGCAGCACGGCAGGCGGCATCAAATGTATCCGCGTCTTGACCATATATAAAGTTGTCGTGCGCGAGTTTAAGCGAATGCTTCATCCTCACGCCGTCTTCCCAATTCGCATTAGCGGCACTCTGATCAGCAACAGCGTCGTGCGAAACATTTTTGTTTTCATCACACTCTACATTATTCTGACGGCTTTAGGCACAACAGCAATGATGGCGATGGGACTTACGATGCTCGACTCCGTATCTTGCTGCATCACGTGTTTGAGTAACGTCGGGCCGGGCTATGGTTACGTCGTCGGGCCGCTGGATTCGTGGGACGTATTTCCTGATGCTGTGCTTTGGATAGACTCATTTTTAATGTTGGCCGGCCGTTTGGAGATCTACTCTATCCTGCTGCCGTTTATGCCGGGCTTCTGGCGCGACAACTAAGGCAGCCGACAGCTACGCTTCGAGCCATTTCCGTTTTACGCGCTCCTTCCTTCACCCACCAAACACAAGAGAATAACCCGAGGGGATCAAGTTTCCTCATCAAAACAATAATATGAAACACTTACTGATTATGTTTTTTGCGCTTTCTACAATCGCCTCGGCCCAGTCCGACAAGTTTAAGTACACTGACGAGAAGTTTGCAGACATTCAAATGCTTCGCTACAAAGTCGAAGGCTTTGAACAACTCACGCTCCGTCAGAAGACGCTCATCTATTATTTATCTGAGGCCGCCTTGCAAGGGCGCGACATCCTCTTCGACCAAAACGGGCGCTACAACCTCCGCATCCGCCGTATGCTGGAGACGATTTTCACGGATTATAAAGGCAACCGCAAGTCGAAGGACTTCCTGGCGCTCCACGACTACTTGAAGCGCGTTTGGTTCAGCAGTGGCATTCACCACCACTACGGCAATGAGAAATTTCAGCCCGCATTCTCGCAAGCCTTTTTCCGCAAGGCGCTCCACGAAGTAGCGACCAACAAGCTTCCACTCCAACAGGGGCAAACGGTTGACGCTCTCTGCGATGAGATCTTCCCCGTGATGTTCGACCCGAACATCATGAAGATGCGGACCAACCAAGCTGACGGCCAGGACCTCATACTTACGTCGGCCGGCAACTATTATGGCGAGGGAGTAACGCAAGCTGAGGCGGAACTCTTCTACGAGCAGCGTAAAGCGCCTAACGATCCTTTCCCCATCATGACGGGTTTGAATAGCCGCTTGGTTAAGAAGAATGGTCGTTTAGCCGAACTTGTATGGCGCGAACACGGACTTTACGGCAGCGCGATCACGAAAATCATCTACAATCTCCAACAAGCGCGCCCCTATTGCGACACACCGGCGCAGCAGGCCGTAATCGATAAGCTCATCGAGTTTTATCGCACAGGTGATCTCCGCACTTTCGACGAATACTCTACGCTTTGGGTTCACGCTACCGAGGATTTGGTCGACTTTGTCAATGGTTTCACGGAGACGTACGGAGACCCGCTCGGCTTGAAGGCTTCTTGGGAGGCTATTGTCAACTTTAAGAACATCGCAGCCACAAAGCGCACGGAGAAACTCAGCAAAAACGCGCAATGGTTTGAGGATCATTCGCCCGTAGATCCGCGCTTCAAGAAAGAAAAGGTCAAAGGTATTACGGCAAAAGTTATTACAGCAGCCATTTTGGGCGGCGATTTATATCCTTCGACGGCAATCGGTATCAACCTGCCCAATTCTGACTGGGTTCGCAAAGAGGTTGGCTCCAAGAGCGTCACGATCGGCAATCTTACCGACGCATACAAC
>JABZGO010000080.1 GCA_015259305.1 Alloprevotella tannerae
GGCGCTGAGGTAGGATTTGCGTATCGTATTTCGTCTCCGGAAGCACCAAAGCTATGACAAACTGAGCGCCAAAGTCGATTCTTGTTGGCTCTCCGTTCTTCCCCATGTAAGCAGATTCGCCGAAATAGCGCTCAAAAGTGTCTTCTGAAGTGATCTTTGTCGGCGGTGTTTTGCCGGCATTATTAGCATAGAAATAATTGTGCAACTCTTTGTGAGGCAGAGGCCCATCATACGCCAGCGGCGTTGTGGCGTTGCAACTCACCAGTAGGGCCAAAACGGCGAAAAAGCCGCATAAAGTTTTCAGTGAACGTTTCATAATCATATATCTGTCTTGTTTTGTTCTTGCATAATCGCAGATCAATGCAAAGATACGCAGAAAGCCGCCGCGCGAATTTTAATAAGCTCCAAAAAAGCCAAAGGCTTGTTGCATCCTTGGTGTGATTTGAACCGTGGCGTATGTGACTTTACCTTTCAAAAGCGGATTTTTTCGGCCAATAATCTGCCTTTCGTGGCCGTAAAAGTCCCTGTTTTTCGTCTTAAAAGTACGTTTTCATCGCGCCAAACCCTTACTGACGGCAATCGTTACCTGAATTTATATCGCGCTCCGCCAATTTTTCGCGTAAAAATCAGCGAAATCTTATGCTCAAATACTACTTATGTAAGAAAAATATGGCTCTTAATATTTTTTCTTGCGTAACAAATTGCGCGAAAAACTGCAAAAAATAGCGCTAAACAAAGTTTGATTCTTCCGAAGATGTGCTGTGCGGTAAATTTGTTTGATTACTTTTTGTCCTTCTTTTGATAAGATATACAAAAGTCCCCATGTCGTTTCCTAAACAATAGGTTGTCAGAACGCCCAAAAAGCCCTAATTTTGCATTGTGAAGAAGTTGGTATCCCTCCTTTTAGCGTTTATTTGTCTACAAGCAACTGCGCAGTTGTCGCTTGGCGCTTTTCGCCTAAGCGACCAAAGCAGTTGGAATTCATTGTCGGACGAGCGACTCGAGGAGTTGAGCTTAGACTTCCTATTGGTGAAGGATATGCCCGATAGCGCTTTGCTTGTTGACCGCTTACTCACAAGTAGGCTGGAGCAGCGCAACCCGAAGACTTTTTTGCACCGCCGCATGCTCGCGTTAAGCCTAAACCGAATGGCTTACCTCTATAGTTTCTCCTTTTTTAATTATAAGCAGGCCTTCGAAGCTTTGCACGAGGCCGATACCATCTGCAACGATCCCGATGTGCGGCCGTTTATTGACCTCAATATTGGGCACGTTTTCAGTCTTTATTCCCAGTGTTATCCGACGTCAAACAACTTCCGGACGGTGAGATACTTCTACAAGAAGGCCTTTATCGAATCGGCGCAGATGGGAAACTATACCAATATGATTTCGGCCTTTGTAAATTTTTGGAACTTAGGCTTTGACGATGTTAATATCAAGGCTTTTTCGCACGAAACGGCACTTTTTCGCCAAATAAAAGTGCCGGCTCTCGAGCCATATTATGATTATGCGTCCGCCGTTTTGCGTGCGATTGATTTAGTCAAGGTCAAGAAGTATACAGCCGCCGCTGCAGAACTACAAAGTAAGATGATGCGCAATCCAAGTTCAACGATGGACGTGCGCATCACTTGTTCTACAGCTTGGAGTATGGCTTGCATTTACAAATTGGCTCAAATGCCCGATTCCGTCTACAAATATGCCAGCATATTAGACTATTATGGACGCGAAAAAGGCTTGCAAGATCTGCGCTTTGATGCGGCTATTTTGCTTCACTATTATTATCTGGCTACCGGTAACAAGGAAAAAGCCGATGCTTATTACCATTCTTACTTGCAATTTCGCAATTCCTTCTTTGGCGGTCTGGATATAGAGACCTATCGCGATGGCTTTCTCGCCCCGAAGGCAAATGATATACTCCCCGCACGTAAGCCTGTACAAGCCGAAGCCCGCTTTACGCAAAATCAAACCCTGATGATGATCTTCGGCGGTTTGGTCCTGCTCGCGCTGGGTGGCTACCTCATGCGCCGCTATTTGTATCACAAAAACGAACATCTGCGTTTTAAGCTCGAACTGCCCGATGCGCTAGCCCCCAAGGCTGAGCCGGCGCCCGTAAAGAGCCTCTTAGAAGATAATGAAAAAGATCTTTTGCAGGCGAAAATTAAGAAAGTGCTCACCGATGAGCAGGAAATCTGCCGGGAAGACTTTTCCATTGATCGCTTGGCTAAGCTCTGCGAAGCCACTCCAAAGGACGTTTCGCAGGTGATTAACGAAAGAATGGGCTGCTCGTTTGTGTTGCTTTTAAGCGAGTATCGAATTAAAGAAGCTTGCCGTCGGCTTGACGATGAAGAAAACTTTGGGCGGCTCACGCTGGAAGCCATCGGTCGTAGCGTGGGCTTCAAAGCGCGTGAAAGCTTCTCCAGGGCTTTTAAACGTGTGACCGGAGTCTCTCCGTCTGTCTATCAGCGACGCGTTTCTGAAAAGCAGTCTTAAACTACTTTTTCTCAAATATTTAACCCCATATTTGAGGTGCTTTCCACTACCCGTTTGACTTTGTGAATTGTGACTTCGCGTGTTGAAGTCACAGGTCAAGCCCGTAGAAATTTGTTGCCATATTACTTTCCTTACTACTTTTGCACCGGTATCAATGAAACGCCCTTGTGTGGCCGGTACGAACCAGCTGTTCAGTGACTCTCCTTTGTAGACCAAGAAAGCGGTAAGCCTTGTGGTGTGAGACCCACGCTGCGTCAAAAAGAACTTCTCCGATAGCGTTAATCGTAAAAGACTGCTGAGAAAGAAGATTAGGCAAAAGCCCTTTCCGCCGAATGCTTGCGCTAAAGCGCTTGACCTGTTTCGGCCATTCCTTTTGGCTCATCAACATTATCCGTTGCCCGTGAGGGTCATGATGAATGTGAAGTTATAAAGACGAGGCGTCGTGTTTGTTATGTTTTAGATTGGACGGTTTTTCTATAGACATATTTGACCCCAGACGGCATAACAGTACGCTTCACGGCGTTTAAGAGCACTTTTCCAACTCTCTCGTGTGTGTCGGCGTTCCCGACACACACTCTTTTTATCAACCCCTCTCACTTTAGCTTTGGCGTTTGTTCGGTTCCGTCCTATGATTTAACGCTGCCGTTACGCGTAGAGACAAGCCGGACCGATGCAGGTCCCCGCACGCAAGGGTTTTCAATGTGACAGCGCCAGATTTTGCCCATTTCATCGCAGATTACCCCCTCCTATCTTATTTTTTCGTGGATTGATGTGCAAGTGCGGCTCGCATGCAGCCTTTCCTCTTCAGTTACGCCGCAGTTGCCTTTTCTTAAAGCATCGATAGCCGGGTGTAGAAGTCGCAATACGCACAGAAGTATCGACAAATGATCGGCGCTGTGCCTCTTTCGTTTAGTCGTAATAAAGTTTTTCTTTGCCTAACTGCTCTTGAGGAGTGGCTTCGTATGGTCGTTTCTGTGGTTTGCTGCCGCCAAACTATCGTTTGCTCTTGCCAAACGTATGTTTGCTGCCGGCAAACTATGGTTTGCCTTGGCCAAACGAAAGTGGCCCTTGGCTTTGTCTTTCCAAATTCGACCCGACGTGCAATTTTTGGCGATTTCATCGCATATTTTCGGTATTCCTACTCCCACAATCCGCATTTCCCGAATGGCGATCTTCAATATTGTCGTACATATATAAAAGAGGCTTTCTTAAAGAAGAAGTCGGAAAAATGAAAATTTGCTCAATACGTGATTAAAAAACTATCATTATTTTGTCTGTACAAAAACTTATGTGTATGTTTGCGGCATTAATAATAGTATTCAATGAAGAACTTAAAATTAGAATCGGGCATTCTAGCCGTAGGCTTAGTGTTCCTCGGCCTCTTCCTCTATTTCGGATTAGGCAACGTGATGGTAAAAGACAGAATCGTGTCAGTGAGAGGCTTAGCGGAGCGCGAGGTGCAAGCCGATCACGTTATTTGGCCGTTGGTCTACGAAACAACGTCGGACAATTTGCAAGAGGCGATGTCGGATATCAATCGTGGGAATAACAAGATTCGACAATGGCTTATTAAGCATGGCGTAAAGCCGGCTGATATCTCGATGGGCGCGCCGCAGATCAACGACCGAGCAACGCAATATGACGGCGACTATAGAGGATTGCGCTATAAAGCTTCGTGTACGACAACCGTGTCGACCAGCAACGTGGCTCTCGTGCGCCAATTACTACCGCAATTGGGTCAACTCGTGGAAATGGGTGTGGCCATTGCTGCCGCCGACTATGATTCGCAAGTGCAATATGAATTTACAAGTCTCAATAAGATTAAACCTCAAATGATCGAAGAGGCTACCAAGAACGCGCGCATCGCCGGCGAGAAATTTGCCCGCGATTCGAATAGCAAGCTCGGTAAAATCAAGAATGCAACGCAGGGTCTCTTTGATATTACTGATCGCGACGATGCTACGCCTTATATCAAGGAAGTGCGCGTAGTAACATCTGTCGACTATTATCTAACCGAATAAGATCATCGATTCCATCGTATAGGCCATAGGCCGCGGGTGGTCACGTAGAAGAAGCACGCCGAACAGTCGGAAGTCTCCGACTTTCGGCGTGTGATCGTTTCAAGAAGAAAGCAAATAGGTGAAAATCAGAAATTCTTCAGTGGGTTTTCTTTGCTTATCGGCTACTTTGTACTACCTTTGCGGCGCACAACGGAACAAAAAACGCTAACGGCGCCCCTTAACGGAACGAGGATGAGCTGCCGAAAGCAGAGGAGAAAGGATTCCCGCAATAAAGATGCGCAGGAGTTCTTTCGGTTTTTTCTGTTACTTATTGAAAATTAAAACGGTCAGATATATTATGGCTTACATGACACAAGAGGGCTACGACAAAATGGTGGCCCGTCTCCATCATATGGAGGCAGTAGAGCGTCCGGCAGCTTCGGCAGCCATTGCTGAAGCGCGCGATAAGGGCGACTTGTCGGAAAACAGTGAGTATGACGCCGCTAAAGAGGCGCAGGGTATGCTCGAAATGAAGATTAGTCAACTCAAAGAGGCGATTGCCACGGCGAAAATCATTGATACCAGCAAGCTCAACAACGAGACGGTGCAGATTCTCTCAACCGTCGCGATGAAAAATCTGAAGACGGGTATGGTGATGACGTATACCATCGTGAGCGAGAGTGAGGCTAACATTCGCGAAGGCAAGATTTCGTCGCAGACGCCTATTGCTCAGGGCTTGCTCGGGCATAAGGTGGGCGACGTAGTAGAGGTGAAGATCCCGCAAGGACTGATTCAGCTCGAAATACAAAGCATTTCGCTTTAAAAAAGCTATTTTTGCTGCGGCGCTACAGATTCCTTGTGCGCCGCTTTTTTATTATCCCCTAAAAAATAAGCCTTATGACGCTCTTTTCAAAAATCATTAACGGCGAGATTCCGAGTTTCAAATGCGCCGAAAACGAGCATTTTTATGCATTTCTTGATATTAGTCCGGTGCGCCGTGGACATACGCCGGTCGTTCCCAAGCGCGAAGTAGATTACTTCTTTGACCTGACAGATGAAGAATTGGCCGAGATGATCGTCTTTGCCAAGAAAGTGGCGCGTGCTATTAAGGATGTCTTCCCTTGCCGCAAGGTGGGTATGGCCGTATTGGGCTTGGAGGTGAACCACGCGCACGTGCATCTTATTCCGCTCGAGAATGAGGGCGATATGGACTTTCACAAGCCGAAGCTGCAATTGACTAACGCAGAAATGAGCAGTATTGCGGATAAAATTCTTATCGCTTATACAGCCGAAGAATAGTAGGTAGCAGCGTTGCGACGCGCATCGCTCATCGTCTCCACGACTCCGCACGGCGTCACTCGTGTACACATTATATAATATAGGGCGGCCGGCATCGTGGCGCTGGTTTGCGGCAGATGATCGCCGGTGTAAAGGTCATATAATAGCGTTTCCCCCACCGCAACTCAATGGTTGCGGTGGGGAAAACGGCATTTAGCGGCACACAACTACATTTTGCGGCCTTGATAATAGGAGTTCCATGTGTCTTCAGCGTAGCCTCCGCCCCGATAATGGAAATTTGAAGTCGAAGCCCCCTCTACTTTGCGGCCGCGATAATAAACATTCCACGAATCCATCGCGTAGAAACCGCCGACAAGGCTGAAGTTGGTCGACGAAGCACCTTTAATCTTCTTGCCTTCAAAGTAGACATTCCAGTCGTCTTTTGCATAACCCTTGCCCACATATTGAAAACTGCGCGCCGAAGCCCCTTCGAGTTTGGCGCCACGATAGAGCACAACGTTTTCCATCCGCACATAGCCGCCCTGACTATATCCGCCGCCATAAAATTGGTTGTATGTGGCCTCGTCAATGTCTTCGTCTGATGCACCCATCGAAGGATCGAGGATGATGGTCGGCGCTTCCGTCACAAGGCGAAAGCTCGACGGGTCAACATACTCTAAAACCTTCCCGAAAAGAAAGACGTAGCGATCATCTTTCCCGTAGCCATAACCTAATTCGCGAAAGTAGCGCGGATTGGCTTCACGCAAAGGCTGCCCTCGATAAAAGACGCCGCCGCGCGTGATGGTATAGTCGCGATAATAGTTTTGAGCGTGCCCTTCGGTGCAGCATAATGTAGCGAATAGTAAACTGCAAAAGCTCACAAGAATTGTTCGTTTATATCTCTTCATCGTGTTCAATTTGTATTTCTTTTGAAGCAAAAGTATGAATTCTTTCTTACTTGTTGACGGGCAACAAAGACAAATGTTAAACTAAAAATACCTAAAACACCCAAGATTAAACCTTTTCCTTCTTTTGCCGCCTGAAAAGCCACCTTCACCAAAGGCAAAGTTTCCGTTTATCACAAAGTAGTGGCGTCGCGTTTACGATTCAGCGTTTTATCATAGTTGTTTGCCCCTCTGATTTACTTCAAAAATGCCTCACCACAGAATTTTAAGCTCAAATCTTTGGTCATTCAGCTTGAAGACACTACCTTTGCACAACCATAATTGCGATCCTTGCTCTAAAGCGATATGTTTTAGCTTAAAGGGCAAACGCCGCATACCGGACTTGTAGCTCAGTTGGTTAGAGCAACAGACTCATAATCTGGAGGTCATAGGTTCAAGCCCTATCTGGTCCACAAATAGGTTTCAAAAGGACGTCAAACAACACGTCATTTTAGCCTTCAAAACAAGGGTAATCGCTGTAAAATCAAGGTTTTACAGCGATTTTTTGTTTTTTATCCATATCCGTTTGACTGCCAAACTATACCTTTTGATAGTCATCATTCGGTCATTTTCTGCTACAGAAATTGCTACACAAAAGCAGACTCTCAAAAAAATGTAGCAATGAATGGAAAATGACTATTAAATTGACGGCATGCAAAACTTTCGTTTTCAAGAACTTATGTCGAACTTTGTAGCCAAAAAGCTACACTAAAATGATGCGTTATGAAAACGACTTTCAAGGTATCCTACTACCTACGTTCCAACTATGAGAACAAAGAAGGAAAATCACCTGTAATGCTCCGAATATATCTCGGTGGCGAAAAGGCGAATCTTGGATCCACTAAAATTTCTGTGGATAAATCC
>JABZGO010000081.1 GCA_015259305.1 Alloprevotella tannerae
CTTCAGCATATCATCGTGGTGTTCGGGTAGTGCGCTGATGCTTGGAATACGTATGAGACTGAATAAATTTTCTAAGAGTCGGGGCTCATTCTCCCGAATATAAGTTTTTATCATTACGATGTGTTTTATAGTAAATGGGTCTTTTTGCTTTCAATCATCCGCTCTCGCCGGCCGCTTGAGGCGACCGGCGAGCGGAAAAGTTGGGTTGTAGAAATGAATCTTTGAATCTTTGCCGGCCTGCTATGGCGATAGCGTGGCGGCTGAATTTGCGCGCCTATCGACGATAAAAGTCGGCAGCGATTGTTCTTCAATTAGCAGAGTTTACGAGCGCCATCTCCGATGACAACATCAATAACAATGGGCGCTTTGCCAAACTTTTCTTGATAGCTCTTTCGGGCTTTATCAATGAAATTTGCGTAGAGCTCTTGGCTGACTAAGTTGATCGTGCAACCACCAAAGCCTCCGCCCATCATGCGTGCGCCACTGACTCCACAATCGCGAGCTACGTCAACGAGAAAATCGAGCTCGGGACAAGAAACTTCATATTCGCGAGAGAGTCCGTCGTGCGTTTCATACATTTTTGCACCAACTTCTTCGTAGTCTTCTGTTTCTAATGCGGCAGAAACTTCCATTACGCGCTCTATTTCGCCGATGACGTAATGGGCTCTCAGTGCGTCTTCCTCATTAACTTCACCGCGCACTTCATCGAGTAGCTCGTAGTTGGCATCTCTTAAACTCTTGACCTCCGGGTGGCGTTTGCTGATGGCGGCTGCTACGTTCTCGCAACTCTTACGCCGATCGTTGTAGGCCGAGCCGGCTAAGCCGTGCTTTACACACGAATTTAGCAGAACAAGTTTGTAACCTTTGGGATCGAAATGAAAATATTGGTGTTCTAAGGACCGACAATCTAAGCGCATAATGTGGCCGGCCTTGCCAAAAATGGATGCGAACTGGTCCATGATGCCGCAATTGCAACCGATATAGTTGTGCTCAGTGGCTTGTCCAACCTTTGCGAGTGTGAATTTATCGATGTTGTTGTTTCCAAAGAGATCGTTGAGCGCAAAAGCAAAGCAACTCTCAAGCGCTGCGGAGGACGACATGCCCGCTCCTAAAGGAACGTCGCCGGCGAAGGCTGTATTAAAACCTTCAACAGGAACACCTAACTTCATCATTTCGCGACATACGCCGTAGACAAAGCGGAAATGGGTGGCCGTAGGGCCTTCTTCGTCGTCTAAACTAAACTCTACGTAATCTTTTAAGTCGATGGCATAAGCGCGGACATTGCGCGTGCCGTTAGGTTTCAACTCGGCGATGACGCCTTGACTGACTGCGCCGGGGAAAACAAAACCATCATTGTAGTCGGTATGTTCGCCGATGATATTTATACGACCGGGAGCAGCGTAAACTGAACCCGTACTGCCATCAAAGTGCTTTTGAAAGCGACTTCTTACGTCGTCTATAGTTAGTTTCATAGTAGTTGAAATTTTATTGGTTTGAGATTGGGAGGCAAACATTGATGTCTACCTCCCAATAATGTTATCTGATTAAGTTGTCTGAATGTCTTTGTTTACATTCTTGGACCCTACGAGTGCGTAGAAGAGAATGTAAGCGGCACAAATCAGTACGACAATGTAGCTCCAGAGGAAATTGTGCATTTGATCCGCGATCCAGCCTTGGAAAGGTACGATAATGCCGCCACCACATACCATTACCATAAACATACCTGAGGCAAACTCTGTGTATTTTCCTAAACCTTCTACTGCTAAGTTGAAGATGCCGCCCCACATAACGGAGGTGCAGAGGCCGCCAAGCACGAGAAAGAGAATGCCAATGGGCACTTGGGCTGAGGTAAATGTGCTTTCAGTGCCGTTAAAGCCGAAAACAGTGATCATAACATCAGTCGGGGCTAGCATTCCGATTAACACCAAAATGATGCAGAGCGTGGAAACAACCGTAAGTTGCATACGACTTGAGACCTTTCCGCCAATCATACCTCCAACAAATCGACCGCAAAGCATCAATAACCAATAGACGCCTGCGATAGTTCCGGCAATGCCGGCGTCCATTCCGAATCCGGGCGTTGCTTTGTCGGGGGATGTTGATAAATACTGCAAGACATATGTTGGCAAACCAACTTCGACACCTAAATAAAGGAAGATGGCTAGGATGCCAAGGCGGAAATGGCGGAACGAAAACGCACTGTGCTTGTCCGGCGTCGCTTGCTTGCTTTCTGCTTTCTGCGCCAAAGAGGGCTCGGGAATGCGTACAAACAACAGAACAAAGAAGACAACAGCGAAAATTGCTAAGGCAATAAAGAGCGCCGGCGTAGCGTCGCTAATTTTAGCTTTGGTTGCTTCGCCGATCAATGCGCCGCCGAGCATTGTTACTGCAGTTGCCGAGAACGAATTTAAGACGCCGCCGAATTGAATCAGCTGGTTGCCTTTATTTCCTCCGCCGCCAAGCGTGTTAAGCATAGGGTTAACAACGGTATTCAGCATACACATACAGAAACCTGCGATAAAGGCGCCGATAATGTAGACGGGGAAACTTTTAATACTGTCCCAGCCGGACATATACTCGAGAAAGACGCCGATAAAGCCCAATATGATTGCCAACAAGGCCGTGTTCTTATAGCCGATCTTTTTCAAAAGAAGACCGGAAGGGATACCCATTACTGCGTAAGCAATAAAATTGGCGGCGTTACCCAGTTGCGCTTCAAAGTTCGAAGCTCCGAATTGATTCTTAACAATAACGCCCATCGGGTTACAAAGGTTCGTGACGAATGCAATCATAGCAAACAACAAGAACATCATAATGATGGGTAGCGTGTTGTTCTTTTGAGAATTACTCATTTTCTTCTGTGTTTGTTCAGTTAATGTCTGATGTTGATTTATTATGCTTCAACCCCGAAGCGATAGATTGTCTTTTGCGTATATATGTTTCCTGGTTTAAGTGTAACAGGTGGGAAGTACGCGTGATTAGGGCTATCGGGGAAATGTTGTGCTTCGAAGCAGACCGCACTACGTTTTGGGAATGTAGCGCCGTGCTGTCCTTTCGTGCCGCTTCCATTATTATTTGTGTAGAATTGGAGTCCGGGTTCAGTCGTGTAGACCTCCATTGTGCGGCCGCTAACCGGCTCTTTCACCTTCGCAGCATAGGATAATTCTCCCGGTTCTCTTTTTTGCAATACAAAACAGTGGTCATAGCCGTTGCCATTCTTCAGTTGCTCATTATCCTCATCAATATGATCGCCGATGCGGTGAGCGTTTCTGAAGTCAAAGGGCGTACCTTCTACCAAGCGAATCTCTCCGGTAGGGATCGCCGTCTTGTCTATCGGCAGATAGTAGTCAGCATTGATTTCGCAGATCACGTCTTCTACCGATGGCGTCGGGTTTGCCGTTCCTGCGAGCGAGAAATAACCGTGGCTGGTCAAGTTTACAATCGTCTTCTTATTGGTTGTTGCCGTATAATCAATGACCAATTCATCATCATTTGTCAGCGTATACATCACCGTAGTCGATAATTCGCCCGGGAAGCCTTCTTGATAGTAAGACGAAACGTAACGCAAGACGAGGCAGTGTTCATTTATTTGCTCCGCCTCCCAAACGCGAGCGTGGAAACCCGTCGGCCCGCCGTGCAGATGGTTCTCTCCGTTATTGATGGCCAAATGATATTCTTTTCCGTTCAGGCAAAAGCGCCCTTTAGCAATACGGTTGGCATAGCGGCCCACGAGTGTACTCAAGAAAGGTTGATCCGAATTCAGGTAGTCATCTAGTTTATCGTGTCCCTGTATGATATTGGCGAAGTTGCCTTTATTATCAGGGGTCATAATCGAAACGAGAGCTCCCCCAAAATTCGTTATGGCCACTTCCAGGCCGTTCTTATTGGTAAGAAAGTAGAGATCTACGGCTTTACCGTTCACTTCTCTCTGAAAATCTTCCTTACGCAGTCCGCTAAGATATTGTTTGTTTTCCATAACGTTAAAATTTTAAACGATTGTAATGGCAAATTTGGAAATAAAATCGCAAAGTACAAAGCGCAAAAGGCTGAATTTTCCGCAGAAAAAGCGAATATTTGTCTGTTTTGAGCTTATTTTTTGCTTTCACGCCTCAAGTTTGTGGTGAACGCCTGCTTTTTAGCTCTATTTTAGCCAAAAACGGGCAAACTTCCAAAGCTTCAAAAAGCGTGGAAGTTTGCCCGTTCAGTAACGCGAACTGCTTAAAGCGTTCAACCCACTGTTGCCGGTTCGCAGCGTTCTCTTAAATAGTCGAGTAAGAGGTGAATTGCTTTCTCCGTAGCGTTAGCTAAGTTTAGGTCGCGTCCGTTATCCTCCTCCAATTTCAAGGTAACGATGTCGTTTTCCTGACCTACGGCGATCCAAATCGTACCGACAGGCACGGCAGATGTTGTATCATTGTTGGTAGCCGGCCCTGCAAAGCCACTCACCGCCACTGCGTAGTCCGTATGTAGGAGTTTGTTCGTCCCAATGACCAACTGTTTTACGACGTCTTCGCAAACAGCCGTTTGTTCTGCTATAACAGCCGCATCCACGCCTAAGATTTCCGTCTTGACAAGGTTGCTATAACAGATAATACCTCCTTTATAATAAGACGAACTTCCCGGAATGGCGGTGATAACACTTGCGATGCGTCCGCCCGTGCAGCTTTCCGCCGAGCCTAAAGTTTTTTTGTTGCGCCATAAGAGTTCGTTAATATCTCTGCTGGCGAGTTTTACGTTCAGTTCCATATGATAATTTGTTTCTTTTTCTGTACTTGAAGGCGTCTTGTTCAAATCAATTGCGCCCTTTGCATTGTATTTAGAGTGTCGTGCGACTATAAGCCGGTTTGTCCAAGCCGCAAAAATCGCCGTCCATATATTTATAGTAGCCCGTGATCGCAATCATAGCCGCGTTGTCCGTCGTATAGCCAAACTTCGGTATGTAAATATGCCAGTTGCCTGCCGCTTCTTGCGCCTTGAAGGCTGCGCGTAGTGCCGTGTTTGCCGATACGCCGCCGGCGAGTGCTACGTGATTGATCCCCGTCTCCTTGACGGCTTGCTTCAACTTCTTCATCAATATGTCGACGATGGTTTTCTCCAAAGAAGCCGCAAGATCCTCTTTGTGGTGCGCTATAAAATCAGGGTCAGTCTTGATCTGATCGCGCAAGAAATAGAGAAACGACGTCTTCAGTCCACTAAAGCTATAATCCAGTCCTTTCACGTCAGGCTTACTAAAGGTAAAGGCCTGCGCATTGCCTTGTCGGGCGAGCTTATCTATGATCGGCCCACCCGGGTAACCAAAGCCCATCACCTTAGAGCATTTGTCCATCGCCTCGCCTGCCGCATCGTCGCTCGTCTGCCCCAGCATCTCCATCTGATTGTAGGCGTTTACTTTCACAATCTGCGAGTTGCCTCCACTGACCATCAAGCAGAGATAAGGATAAGGCGGCGCCGTGTGCGTCTCTCCTTCCACCTCGATGAAATGTGCCAGAATGTGCCCCTGCAAATGGTTCGCCTCGATTAGCGGGACGCCGAGCGCAGCGGCCAAGCCTTTCGCAAAGGACACACCGACGAGCAAACTACCCATCAAGCCCGGGCCCAAGGTCACGGCAACGGCCGAAAGCGCTTCTTTATCTACACCTGCCTGCCGCAGAGCTTGATCTACGACCGGCACAATATTTTGCTGGTGTGCGCGCGATGCCAATTCGGGGACGACGCCTCCATAAGCCTCATGTACTGCTTGGCCCGCCGTTACGTTGCTCAAGAGATAGCCATTCTTAATCACAGCTGCCGACGTGTCATCGCAGCTTGATTCTATGCCCAATATGATAATATCTTTCATACTTCCCAATTACATCTTTCCGGTGCTGATCAGCCTAAGTCCGGTGCTTAATATGTCAGGATTTCCATCCCGTTTTCTGTCAGCAAAAACGTGTGTTCCCATTGTGCAGACGGCAGTTCGTCTTCCGTCACGACCGTCCATCCGTCAGCTTCATCTATAAATACATTACGTTTGCCCATATTGATCATCGGTTCGATCGTAAAGACCATGCCCGGCACAAGCAACATGCCGTTTTTGTGCGTATTATAGTGATCTACCTCAGGATCTTCGTGAAATTCGAGTCCGACACCGTGGCCGCAAAGTTCGCGCACGACGCTATAACCATTGCGTTTGGCGTGCTTCTCTATGGCTTTGCCAATATCGCCTACGAAACCCCAAGGTTTCACGGCCGCAGCGCCGATGTCTAGACACTCTTTGGTGACCTGTACGAGGCGTTCCTTTTCCGGTGTAGTGCGGCCGATAATGAACATACGCGAAGCATCGCTGAAAAAGCCATCTTTGATCGTCGATACGTCTACGTTGATGATGTCGCCCTCTTCCAATACTTCGTCTTCAGATGGAATGCCGTGGCAGACCACCTCATTGATACTCGTGCAGACGCTTTTCGGAAAGCCTTCGTAGTTGAGTGGTGCCGGGATAGCTCCGTGCTCGGTCGTGTAGTCGTAGACCAATTTGTCGATCTCTGCCGTCGTCATTCCTGCGCGAATCTTGCTTTCCACCAAATCCAATACGCCCGTATTGACCTCGCTTGAGCGGCGTATGCCGGCTATCTGTTCTTCGTTTAAGACCAAGTGGCGAGGTGGGACGAGCGCTCCACGATTTTGGAAAGACAATACTTTTTTATCGAAATCGGTCATGGGTTGTCCTTTCGGAACAAACCAATTCCTCTTATTGTTGCTGTGCATAAGATTCTACTTTTTATCGGCGCGAAGATACAAAATATTTTTCACGCCGAATCCTATATTGCGTAGCCTTTGACGCGGTTTTTGCTTCTGTGGCACTCATTTTTTTCTTCACATCGAATGGGGCGCTTTATCGTTTGGTGGCAGCAAACCATCGTTTGTTGGGGGCAAACGCTCGTTTGCTCGGGCCAAATTATTGTTTGCCGGCAGCAAACGATCGGCGTTAGAAGTCTCAGCGGCTCGCGTTTGGTCGAGTGGGGAAGATTACGTATCTTTGCAGCGATTTATTTAATACCAACAATTTAAACCATGAGTATCAATTTCAGATTTTTTCGCTCTTCGGGGCGGGCAGCCAATGGCGCTTCGCATTATGTGCGACCCGTAGTTAATAATGTGCTTACTTTAAATGATTTAGCGGAGCGTGTCGAGAGCGAGAGCTCGTTTAGCGTGTCGGATGTCAAGGGCTTGGTCGAGGCTTTTCAGAAATACATCGCCGTAGAATTGTCCTTGGGGCATAGTGTGCGGATCGACGGACTCGGCACTTTCTCTTCCGCCTTGTCGGGCAAAGTGGAACGTAGTAAAGAGGGACGTTTGCGGTTGCGCCGTCCGCGCGTTCGCACCGTCAATTTCCGACCTGCTGTGGCTTTGATGAGGCGCTTTCGTGAAACGACCTTTCGTGCGGAATCAGGTGTGCCTTCGGCGTATGCAAATCCGCAGCGCGATGAACTGCTGGAGCAACTTCGCAACTTGGGGGCGCAACAGACGTGCTTCTTAGCATCA
>JABZGO010000082.1 GCA_015259305.1 Alloprevotella tannerae
GATGGATGGGGAAGCAGAAGTGAAGCAGCTCACACTTTTCTAAACCTACCTGCGTGAAACAATGAATCTTCGGCCTATAACAAGGTCGAAAGAATCGTTGTGGACTATAAAGATGAGGAATAAAAGAGGGGACCTTAAACCGAATTGGAGTTAGAAGACTGCTTGAGCGATATAGGAATTAAGGTCTTGCGCAGTGTGGTGTTAAGATGCTGAAGCCTTAAAGCACACCCCGAATTTCATTTAAAAAATCCCCTCGCTTGCAGACAAACTGCGGGCGAGGGGATTCGATTATGTGTTAACTATACTGCTTAGTCAGCCAACTTTGCTTTGATGAATTCGCGGTTGAGGCGTGCAATGTTAGCAATAGACTCGTTTTTGGGGCATACAGCTTCGCAAGCACGCGTATTGGTACAGTTGCCAAAGCCTAACTCGTCCATCTTCTTCACCATTAGTTTTGCGCGGCGAGCAGCTTCGGGGCGGCCTTGCGGCAGCAACGCGAACTGGCTTACGCGTGAACTAACAAAGAGCATTGCAGAGCCATTCTTACAAGCTGCTACGCAAGCGCCACAGCCGATGCAAGAAGCGCAGTCCATTGCTTCGTCAGCATCTTGCTTCGGGATCAAAATGCTGTTGGCATCTTGGGGAGCACCCGTGCGCACAGTGACGTAACCGCCGGCTGATTGTATCTTATCAAATGCTGTACGATCAACCATACAGTCTTTGATTACCGGGAAGGCTGCAGAGCGCCAAGGCTCTACCGTGATTGTTTCGCCATCGCGGAAGCGACGCATATAGAGTTGGCAGGTTGTAGCACCCGTCTCTGTCTTGCCGTGCGGCGTACCGTTAATATAGAGTGAGCACATACCGCAGATACCTTCGCGGCAGTCGTGGTCAAATACGAACGGTTCGTTACCCTCTTCTACGAGTTGCTCGTTTAAGATGTCGAGCATTTCGAGGAATGACGTATCGTCGGGGATATCCTTCATTTCGCGCTCGTCAAAGTGGCCTGCATCTTTCGGCCCGTTTTGCTTCCAATAGCGCAGCTTAAAACTTATATTCTTAGCCATAAATCGTTGTTCTTTAATATTGGTTGATAAACGAGCTTAACTCTTATAGTTACGGGTCTTCACTTCGATAGCCTCATATTTGAGTGGCTCTTCGAACTTAACAGGATTCTTGCCCTCGCCTTGATATTCCCAGCAGCTCACGTAGAAGCAGTTCTGGTCGTCGCGCTTCGCCTCGCCGTCTTCGGTCTGATGCTCTACGCGGAAGTGACCGCCGCAGCTTTCTTCGCGGTGGAGGGCATCGATGGCTACCAACTTGCCCATCGTGATGAAGTCGTTCAAGCGCAAAGCTTTCTCCAACTCGATGTTCACGCCTTCAATGTGAGGCACGAAGAGGTTTGTTTCAAACTCTTTGCGGATTTCGTCCATCAGTACGAGTGCTTTTTCAAGGCCTTCCTTAGAGCGTGCCATACCTACGTATTCCCACATCACGTGGCCAAGTTCTTTGTGGAGGCTGTCCACAGAGCGCTTACCATTAATGTTGAGGATATGATCGATGCGATCTTGCACTTCCTTCTCAGCTGCGATATATTCAGGTGCATCGGCAGAGAAGTGTCCTATGGTGATCTGGTCGCTCAAGTAGTTTTGAATCGTGTAAGGCAATACGAAATAGCCGTCAGCCAAACCTTGCATCAATGCAGATGCACCTAAGCGGTTTGCACCGTGGTCAGAGAAGTTACATTCTCCGATTGCGAAGAGGCCCGGAATGTTCGTAGAGAGTTCATAGTCAACCCAAAGTCCGCCCATCGTGTAGTGAATAGCCGGATAGATCATCATCGGGTTCTCATAAGGGCTCACGTCAGTAATTTCTTCGTACATATCGAAGAGGTTACCGTAGCGTGCTTCTACGACGTCGCGGCCCAAGCGGTTGATAGCCTCAGAGAAGTCGAGGAATACGGCAAGACCTGTATTGTTTACGCCGAAGCCGGCATCGCAGCGCTCTTTAGCAGCGCGGCTTGCCACGTCGCGGGGAACGAGGTTACCGAAAGCCGGGTAGCGGCGCTCGAGGTAGTAGTCGCGATCCTCTTCCGGAATATCGCGTCCTTCGAGTTCGCCGGCTTGCAGCTTCTTCGCATCTTCTATCTTCTTAGGAACCCAGATGCGGCCGTCGTTACGCAGCGACTCTGACATCAGCGTCAGCTTACTTTGCTTATCGCCGTGAACCGGAATACACGTGGGGTGAATCTGTACGAAGGCGGGGTTAGCGAAGTAAGCGCCCTTGCGGTAAGCCGCAATAGCTGCAGAGCAGTTGCAACCCATAGCATTCGTAGAGAGGAAGTAAGTATTGCCGTAGCCACCTGTGCCTAATACGACGCAGTGTGCAGCGAAGCGCTCCAATTTGCCTGTTACGAGGTTACGAGCTATGATACCGCGTGCACGTCCGTCAACGATAACCACGTCGAGCATCTCATAGCGCGTATAAAGTTTTACGGTTCCTGCGTTTACTTGGCACATAAGTGCTGAGTAAGCACCGAGCAGCAATTGCTGGCCCGTTTGTCCTTTTGCGTAGAACGTACGACTTACCTGCACGCCACCGAAAGAGCGGTTGGCGAGCAAGCCGCCATATTCGCGAGCAAAGGGTACGCCTTGCGCAACGCATTGATCGATGATGCTTGCGCTGACTTCAGCGAGGCGATATACGTTTGCTTCGCGAGCACGATAGTCGCCGCCCTTCACCGTATCGTAGAAGAGGCGATATACAGAGTCGCCGTCGTTCTGATAGTTCTTAGCTGCATTGATACCGCCCTGAGCTGCGATTGAGTGCGCCCGGCGCGGAGAATCCTGGATACAGAAGTTGAGCACCTTAAAGCCCATTTCGCCCAGCGAAGCTGCTGCACTTGCACCGGCAAGTCCTGTTCCGACTACGATGATGTCCAGCTTACGCTTGTTGGCGGGGTTAACTAATTTTTGGTGCGCTTTATAGTTGGTCCATTTCTGAGAGACAATTCCCTCAGGGATTTTAGAATCTATAGTTGCCATAATTATTTCCTTGTGTGTTTGATAAAGCTAAAAAACGCTCACTTAGCACGCGCCGCCACAGAAAGCGAAGCGGATAGCCACGGCTACGAAGCAGAGCATTACGATCGTTACATAAACATTGCCGATCACTCTCCAACGGTTAAACCAAATCTTTCCGTCGATACCGAGCGTCTGCATTGCGCTCCAGAAGCCGTGCGTGAGGTGAAACCAGATAGCGGCAAACCAAAGGATGTAAAGAACCGTGAAGACCGGATTCTTAAACGTGTAGCTCATCAAGCCGGCTCCGTCTGTTGCAGAGTAGCTTTCTACGAAAGCCATTCCACCATTTGCAAACTCAGCAAACATCATGTTGTACCAGAAGTTGAACAAGTGGAGGAGAAGGCCCAAGACGATGATCACACCCAATACAAACATATTGCGCGAGTTCCAGTCGACCTTGTCAGGAGTTGCCGTGACAGCGTAGCGGTTGTTGCCACGTGCCTTGCGGTTCTGAAGCGTCAAGATGACCGCGTAGATAAAGTGTAGGGCAATTAAGCCAACGAGCGCAACCGTTCCGGCTACGGCATACCAGTTCGAGCCGAGAAACTCGCAGATCTCATTGTAGGCATCTGCTGAAAAGAGCGCCACAACGTTCATGCAAGCGTGGAACGTCAGGAACAAGATAAGCGCAATGCCGGATACTGACATCACCACCTTCCGTCCGATGGATGAATTGTATAACCACATAAGTTTTTGATTAAATTGTTATTTTGTTTGATTTGATTTGCTCGAAGTGGTTCGCAAACGTCATATCCCCATAAATGAGGAACTTCGAATGCTCTGCAAAGATAAGCTAAACCCCAAATATGTGCCAAACAAAAAGGCTTTTATTCTATCCATTTTTGTGGGTTTCAATACTCAATTATGGGGATAGTCTGCTTTCCGTTTGTTTTTTCGTCGTTTTGTAGGCGAGGTTTCGGCCCGAAAGGGGCTTTAATGGTGTCAATTTGCCGCCAAGCGGGGAAAGGCGAAATGCAGTCTTTGTTCTGTGGATGGGGCAACTTATTGGTGTTGCTTACGGATTGGGCCGACCGTCGGCAATACTCAAAAAAGGGGAAGGGGCGATGGCTGATGATTTTTTAGGAAGGGGATGCCTGGTGCGATGGGTTGAGGGATGGTGTCCGATAGGGTGTTTTCGCATATGCCGCGGCCGCTTGGCGATACGCGGCGTTTGGTTCTTGCTCTTTTTGCGTTTGATAATAAGGCATTTGGTGAGGTAAAAATATGCGCCTGCCGCGTTCGTGAGCTTTGCGCTCACGAGAAAAAAGGTTTGCGCTCGTGAGATGACGTACTTTTTATCGTGAGGTGAAACCCTTTTTATCACGAGCGTAAGCGCGGCGTTGGGGCTTGGGCGCCTACGGATCGGGGCCTACGTTTGCGTTCTTCGGCTGTGCGCGGCGCTTTCCTTGAAGTTCGGCGGATGGATGTGGGGGCGCCTCTTGCGGGTGCTCACCTGCGTAGGCCGGGGCGTGGCGGGCTTTGGCGTAGGGATAAAAGAAGGCCTCCCTCGTTTGGAGGGAGGCCGATAGCGCATAGAATTCAATACAACAATCTATAATTAGAGCTTTATGCTCACTTTTTTAAAACTACTATACGCTAATGGTGTTGGCTCATCGTGCAGACCTAATCGGCTGATTGAGGTGGCTGCTGTTGATGAAAGGCCACCAATATGTTTGTAGTCGATACCCCGTGGGGCATCAGCTTATTCTTCGGTCTTGAAGAGCGGATCCCAAGCCGGAAGTTGCGTGGGTTTCTGATCCAAGAGTTTGAGCGTAGCCGCGGGGACATACTTCTTGTCGACTACGAGGCGGAAGAGGTAGTTGTCAAACCATTCGTCGGTCATTATCAAGTGGCCGCGGAAGCCGCTATCTTCGCCCCAGCTGTTTTCAACCATCCACTTCTTCGGCTTGCCGTTGGCGTCTAAATCGACTGCCATTAACGTCATCGCGTGGCTGGAGGCACTTGCGTGTGTGCGGATGCGATCTGCTTTGTCCATTGTAAACTTCGTGCCGAGCAATGATTCGTAGTCGTAGTTGTTCATTGAGAGTACGGGGCTCTTACGGTTGTAGAGTTTGCCTACGTCGCAACTCATGTACATCATGGCAGAGTCTTTGATGCTTGCGATCGCCATTGCCTTGATTTCATTCATAGGCAGGTTGATGTAGGTCCAGTTTTTGCCATCGTAAGTGTGGCGGTCCATATCGATCGTGTAAGTCTTGTAGTAAGGATGCGTGGGGTCGTTCATTACCATCACGTAGCTGTTTTTCAGATCCTTGCCTACGAAAGCCTGATAAAACTCTTGCGGCGTGTAGGTCTTGGTTTCTACGGCTTTGCCATCGGCTGTGCGAAGCGTCCAGGTAAACTTCTCGGGCGGTGTGCCAAGGCAGATGGTCAGTATGCGGTATACGGTGCTGAGCATCTGCGTCTTGCGCTTTTCGATGTCGGCTGCTTTGGCGCCTTTGGCCACCATTTTGCGCAGTTCGAGGCCGTCTTCGCGGAGGCGCAATTGGATGAGCTCAGACATTTTTGACGTATTGTTGGCGTTGAAGCTTTCGGGGAAAACGTCGGCCGGGACTACACCGTATTTTGTGACGACATCCTGCACGCCGGAGAAGGTGCCACCGTCAGAAAGCGGATGTTCGAAGAGCCACGTATTGAGTTGGTTGTCGATAGGTTGCTTCGCGTTGTCGATCACGGCTTGGAGGAAGAGGTTAGACTTCTCCAATTGATCATAGAAAAAGTTGTAGGATTGAGAAAATTGGAAGCTGCCCATCTGGAAGCGGTTGATGGCATCGGCACGCATTACGTTAAGTCCCGTAAAGAGCCAGCAACGGCCGCTCGAACGTTGATTTGTAATGCCTTTTGACTTGACTTCGTTCGAGAAGTATGTGTCGTTGGCGTCCGGATTATCGGCTACTAAGGCCAAATCGTTGATGTTGTTTTGTGCTAATGCGTTGCGCAAAACTTTTGTATTGGCTGTCGGTGCGTTGTCGGCCTTAAACTGGCGCAGCATGGCAGAGGTAATGCCTCCCTGAGCAAAGAGTAGCGTAGGAATGGCAGATAAAGCCATTAGAAGTACACGTTTCATAAGCTTTGGATTTTGTGGGTGTTTATTAGTGTGTATATTTTGTTCGTAATTAGGAAGAAGAGGACACCGGAGATCAACCCGCCGAAGACGTCAACCAAGTAGTGGGCCTCAATATAAACGGTAGAGCAACACAATAATAGATATACGGGGAGGAAAGCCCAAGCCGTCTTGCGATGTGTCTTGAAGAGAATGATCATCAATAGCGTGCTGATGCCCACGTGAGAGGAGGGAAAGGCCGCCGTGGGGCGCTCTCCGCTGCTTTGTGTGAGTTCTACTAAGTCTTGGAAAAAGCCTTCGGGGCAGCCGACGGCGTGTAGTTCCGTATGATATCGGAAATAGTCGTGGAGTTGCGGGAAAATGCCGGCGTGGATCTTGTCGAGGCCGACGGCATAAAAGTAATACTGCGGGCCGGCTACGGGCAAGAATAGAAAGACCACGTAGTAGAGGAAAAAGGAGGTGATGATGACGAACGCGTAGCGCTCAAACGTATCGCGCTTTACGAAATAGGGGAGTAAAGTCGTGGTTACGATCATCGGAAAATAGGCGAAATAGCCGAAATGAAAGAGTTCGCTCCAGCCCTTTCCGGGTAAAAGTTGGCGAAAAACCATACTTGGTTGGCAGCCAAACCAATCGTGATCGGCTGCAGCAAAGATGTAATCGAGATTATCAAAGAGGCGGTTGAATTCGTAGGTGTCCGAATACCAATAACCCAAGATCGTAAGCGGGAAAATATTGCGCAAGATGCGCGTGGCTTCGCACGGCGCGGCGTAATTCAAACCCCAAATGCCGCCCAAAGCGATGACGATCATTGCGCGACCCATCAAGAGGCGCCAAGGTGCTTCCATTTGCGGCCAGAAATAGAAGATCAGTAGCGCCGTGAAAAGCGTATAGCCCAGCGTGACAACTTCGATGGGAAGCAGTCTTGCGCGTTTTTCTTGTATTTCAAAAAAAGCATTCATCCTATTTTGAGCATAGAGCGTCTTGTGGCCGTCGGGTGCTCGCAATCTCCTTACTTTGTATTTGCGGTCTTAACCTTTTGTGAGTATTGTTGAGAGAAATTGGTGGCAAAGATAGTGTTTGGGGGGTTAAAGGCAAAGGAAAGCATCGCTTTTGTTTGTCTCCTTGGCCGATGAATTTGACATTTTGCACGTTTATTTCGCTTCGGCGGCGGCGCAAGGCGAGGCTGCGGCGGCTTTGTCGGTTGGCGCCGGGGCGTTGGTTGACAATTGGCGGCGCAGGACTTGTCGGGTGCGACTTTGTTAAAGTCTATGTTGTCTGTGGT
>JABZGO010000083.1 GCA_015259305.1 Alloprevotella tannerae
AGAAAGTGTAAACGACCAACCCTAAGGGGTTGTTTTTGAGGGTGTAGTTTTGTCGGTTTAATTTTGTGTTACCTTTGATATAATATAAATATGAGGCTAACATTTGCACGCCTAAAATCGTCAACTATCGCTCACTTCCGTCCGCCAATAACCCCATCGGGGTTAGTCTTTTGGTAGGGCAGTGTTGACGTGCAACGTCAACGCTGCCTCGGAGCATAGTAAAATTGACAACCCCTTAGGGTTGGTCTTTCAAAACGACCCAACGCCCGCCCGCTACTACTTTCAAAGACCAAGTCTACGGGCTTGCGTTACGGGTGTAAGCCTTGAAGATTGTCCTTATAATTGCCTTGCGTTCATTGACCTGAATGTAGGTAAACTTTTTGGCCTAAAATCATATAAACCTATCGCAATTTTGGCTGTTCATAACAGATCGTATCACGATTTATTACAATTCTTCGATAAAAAGTTTAGGTATTCGTGCTGCGAATCTTCCGTTAAAGGAATTTTTATGTGCGGTGAGGGGTTAAAGTCATTTTAATTTCTTTTTTTTGCAGGTAAAATTCCTTGTTTTACGGAGGGAACTATCGAGTTGCCTCTCTTTGTCGGCTTGAACATATGTAGAAGTATGTGGTAAGTCGGCTGCTATAAATTGAAGAACTTACATGAAACAAAAGAAACGATTCGTGGCTTTCGCTTGGGGTTTATGCGCCCTGGCGGCTGCTTATGCACAGAGCAATGAGCTTGACCTAAGTAGTCAGCGCTTGGAGGTGCAGTGGGTCAATCCGGCTCCGGGAGAGAAGATGGATCATTACGGACTTGTGGTCAATCCCACGCCGCGTTATATGCAACTCACATATGAGGGATCGATCGATATTAGTGGCGGCGTAAAGGTGGAGTCGCCACTGCCGACGCTTAAAGATGCTTGGGACTATCGGCGCGATATTGACTTTCTCGTTCATACGCCCAAGGGCTTCCCGCTGCGGCTGCAGTTTGCAAAGATACCGGTGATTATAGAGAAAGGCCATGAGGATAGTTCGGTTGCAGAGGGTGCCTATTCGTTGAGCATTACGAAGAAGGGAATCAGCATTATGGCTGCGAACGATTTAGGACTCTTCTATGGCATCCAGACTTTGCGACAATTGATGGAGAGTCCGGCTGTGGAGGGTGGAAAGAAGCTTCCTTGCCTCGAGATTAGTGACGCGCCGGTTTTTCCTTATCGTGGCGTCGTAGAGGGCTTTTATGGGCCGCCTTGGTCGCACGCTGTGCGTTTGTCGCTGATTGATTGGTATGGTAAGTATAAACTTAACACCTATATCTATGGCCCTAAAGATGATCCTTATCATAGTGCTCCGAATTGGCGACTGCCTTATCCCGTGAAGGAGCAGCAGCAGATTGAGGAACTGGTTGAGGCCTGCCACAAGAATCGGGTAGACTTCGTTTGGGCTGTGCATCCGGGAAAGGATATTAAATGGAACGAAGAAGATTATCAGAACCTCGTGCATAAGTTTGATCTTATGTATGCTGACGGTGTGCGCTCGTTTGCCATCTTCTTTGATGATATTGAAGGCGAGGGCACTAATCCGAACCGACAAGTAGAACTGCTGAATCGTCTGACCAAGGAGTTTGTGAAAGCGAAAGGTGACGTGTCGCCACTTATTGTTTGCCCTACGGACTATTCCAAGTTGTGGGCAAAGGCCGGCGAAGATGGACCTTTGAGTATCTATGGCCGAACGCTCGACCCCTCTATTCGCGTGTTTTGGACGGGCGATGTGGTTTGCAGTGACGTGACAAAGGAGACGCTCGATTGGGTCGATAGTCGGATCAAGCGCCCGGCTTTCTTCTGGTGGAACTATGCGGTAACCGACTATGCCCGCCATATTATCTTGCAAGGGCCGGTCTATGGCTTGGACAATTCGCTTACGAATCAAGATATGTGCGGACTTGTGAGCAATCCGATGGAGCACGGTGCAGCTTCAAAGCTGTCGCTTTATAGCGTAGCCGATTATACTTGGAATCCGAAAGATTATAATCCGATCGATAGTTGGGAGCGTGGGCTGGAGGTGATGATGCCGCGGGCTAAGGAGGCTTATCGCACCTTTGCCATCCATTCGGCCGATACGGAGACGGGCTATCGGCGCGATGAGTCGTGGGAGACGGTTATTTTCAGATTATCCAACTACACGCGCGGGAAACGTGACGATCTGTATCAAGAATTTGAGCGCGTGGCGAAAGCGCCGGCTGAGATCGAGGCCGGTTGCACAGACCCACAATTGCTGAAAGAGTTGAGGCCGTGGCTTATAGAGTGTGGCAAACTCGGCGAGCGAGGTAAAAAGGCTATCGAACTTATGGATCTCTATCGCGCAGGCCATACGCAGAATTTCTGGCAAGATTATCTGAAGAATTGTATGCGTCCGGAGGATAAGAAAGCCTACGAGGCGCACAAGTTGGGCACGATGAAGTTGCAACCCTTCTATGACTTTGCGATGGAGGATCTGGCTGATCTTTTCTACGAACGGCTATCGGGGCAAAAAGCATTTAGGCTGCGCGGCATAGGGACATATAAAAGTATCAAGACGATACAAAGTAGGTTGATGTTTGATGCGGATAGCGTGACGCACTACACCTCAGGTGTGTCTCAGAAAGATGGCGACTGGATGGGCGTAGCGCTTCCTGAACTGACGGCCGTGAGCGATGTACATATTTTGCAAGGCAGAAATTCTAAAGATGATTGCGACTTCTATGACCACGCGGCTTTGGAATATTCTGTGGATGGCTATGCTTGGCAGCCATTGCTGGCTGATTTGAAGAATTGCTATGATATTTTGTGGCAGGGTGAGCCGGTGATGGCGCGTTATATTCGTTTGCGCCGATTGGATTCTGCGCGCAAGAATTGGGCGGCCATACGCTCTTTCGTTGTGACGCCGGCCGATGGTGCTTCTGTAGTCTTGAGTGATAGTAAAGCTACGGCTGAGAGGGTCGTAAATGCCTTTGATCGTCAATTGAATACAGCCTATAAGAGTACGCACGTCGTTTTGTTTGAAGTGCCGCGCGCTACGAGTGCTTACACCTTCCTGCTTGATTTGCCCAAAGGTGGTTCTGTGCGCGTGTGTCAGTATGATAAGCGCAAACGGCTGAAGGCTGAGATGACTACTGATAAGTCGTTTTTCACCGTAGACGTAGCCAAGGGTGTGGATCATATCGAACTGGTCGGCAAGGCTGATGTCTATGAGATCATTCCAAAGCGTATGTAAGTAATAGGCAAGATCCGCGCATTGCCTTCGTCTGCGGCTGCCTTTGCCGCTTCGCCTCGCCGGCTGCCTTTTGGCAGATCGCGCTAAAACGAAAAACAGGGCTGACACTATTCATAAGTGCCAGCCCTTTAAGATATCCTCAAGACTTTTATTGGGTTACCATAAAAGTCTTAAAAAAAGGCTACTATCAGATGTTTCGCCGGTAGCCTCTTATGGTAAGGTTACTTCACAATCTTCTGCGAAACCTTAGTGCCATCCGTGTAGAACGTTGTCTGTACGTAGATACCTCTTTCCGGACAACTTACGTTGCGGCCGGATAGGTCGTAGAACTCAACACGCTCGATGCGCTTTGTCGTAGCGGGCTTGAGGCCTGTATCTGATACGATGTATTCCGTGATGCCTGAGCGGTAGCGCTGGTCGCCGTCGATGTAGACCGCTTCCATTCCGACTTTCTCCTTCGCCTCTTTGTAGAAATAAATTGCGCGCGAATTTTCGTCATACTTGTAGAAGTGATACTGATCAGCGTAAGCGTAAGGCACATCGGTCATCTCTTCAGTCAAACTCTTATACGTCTCGGGCTTGAACGTAAACAGTTCGCCGTCGATGTAGAGATTGTAGTAGAGATGTGAGGGATCAAGATAGTTGAAGTCGGCAGAGTAGTAGCTCAAGGTGAACTGCAAACCGCCGGGGCCACCCCAAGGATTCGGATCGTAAGGCTGATAAGCCGTGAGTTTCGGCGGCATAGGCGCAGCCGGCTTCTTATCCCATTGATTGATGAGCGCATAGCGATAGACGTCGAAGATGTGCGTGCTGCGATCGTCCTCCAGACTCTTGTGAATCATTAAGATGCCCTTCGTGCTGAGCGCGTTTTTCTCTGTGTCGTAAGTGAAGACGAGCGGATCCGGACTGATGCAAGCTTTCGCAAACTCTTCGCCCGATTCGCTCTTACCCTTGCCCATATAGCCGGAAGAAGCATAGACGTAGCAAGCCGTCGTAGTGTCGATACCAACATAGGAGGTAGAGGGGAAAGTGACGGTCGTGCCTTCCTTCTTTCCCTTTATCCACAAGCCTTTCACGTTAGCCGACAAGTCGCCAATATAGACATCTTCACCATCCATAGCGTATTTCACGGGATACAACTGCGATTTGCCCTCCATATCCATATAGAGAATCAGTCCGTCCCAAGTCTTCGCCGAAGCTGACGGCGCTTCCGTGTTGTTGTCCTTGCGCACGCCCTCGTAAGTACCCTCAGCATAGCTGGTCCAATTACCCGTTTCGCGGCACATACCGATCATTTCTTCTCGACCGAGCACCATCACGAGCGAGTCGTTGCGCCATACGTATTTCAATACCTGATTGGCTTCGCCTTCGTTAGGCATATACGTTTGCTTACCATTCTTCGTTCCCGGATGAATGCGATAGAGGTAACCATACTTGTAGTCGCCCGTAGAGAAGTCTTTCTCAGCATAGATTGCTTGTGGAAGTTGGAAACTGATCGTGTCTCCCTCTGCGCGTTTGCCTTTAATCCACGTCTTCGTGTAGAGCGAATTGAGCGGGTTTTCGAGGTACACAGTGCCGTCATCGCAAAAGACGATTCGATGCCAGTCGCCCGTGCTTTGATGGGGTACGCCATAGTAGTAGATCGACTCAAAGCCCGTCGTCGTACGGTAAAGGTTAATCGTTTCACCCGCAGCCGGCTTCGTGATGACCGTCGGAGCGTCCTGTGCTACCGCCATACCTGCAAAGAGGGCGGAGAACAGGAAAGTTGCGAAAAATTTCTTCATAAGTAAATAGCGGTTTTTAGTTATACAAATACAGCTTTTCGCTGCCTGTGGTTACAAATTAGAAGGGTATGCGCGTGTGGGTTGTAGATTTGTTTAATTTTTGCACTTTTCCTCTTCAGGGCAAAGATACGGGGTCTAATCGACAATTGCAAAGAATACGATAGAAAACTTTCGCTATTTTTCTTTGTTAAGTCAGCGTCGCTTTCGCTACAGATTGTTTGTGGTTGCTTTTCCGGCGCCGTCTTTAGAAGCTGCCGTTTTGCATCACAAAAGCTCTGCAATCTTGGTGTTGATAACTGTTATGTTTGAAAGCTTATGGGGCTGCGCCAAAATTTGTTTTGGTGAAGCCCCACTAAATTCTAACTCTGTTCTAAAGGCGATTATTGGTTTTAGCTTTTTCCTTGCTTTTTTTGTTGCTCCTTCGAAGCGTTCTCTGTCTTTTTCTTTCCTTGATCCCCTTTTATAACATCACTTGTCTTATTTGAATCTGAGGAAGAGTTAGTAATTTGCTTCACGTTGGGAGAGGTCTGGTTAAAGTTCTCTACTTTGACGTTCATCTCAAGGCCGCCCTTGCTATCTTGCGCTTCTGTTTTGTTATAGTATTTGATACATAGACCAACTACGACAACTCTTATAGCAATTGCTGTAGCTATAAGCATGACTATCTTTGACCAATTGAGCTCTTTCTCCTGCTTATCTCCCTCAATTGTTTTGAAGTATAAGAAGAAGATAATGGATGCAATGAAAATATAGAGTGTAGCTGTTAGAATCAGATAATCTGCCAAGTCGGCTGCCCCCTGGAGAATATTGATGCCACCGGAAATGAAAGAGAGCAATGCAACAAATATAGAGAGTGTGCTGATGGATTCTCTTCTTGAATCCGCTTGCACCTTATTGATTGCTGTGTTTATCTTTTGTTCAGCAGTATTTTGGACTTTAGAGACCTCTTTTTGCATCTTTTGTGAAGCTTCATCAGATGCTTTGTTCGCTCTATCCATTGCCTCATCTTGCGCTTCAGAAATCCATTGTCTATAGAGCCGGTTGTACTTAGGGTAGGCTTCGTCTTGCAGCGCATGTGTATGTATCAGTTTGCACCCATAGGAGGAGATAAAGATTGGTTGTTCTTTTTCCTCTTTTTCCTCTTTTTCCTCTCTCTTTACCATATAGAAAGAATCTTCAAATTCATTTCGTTTTTGTTCAGCTGATACAAAATCTTTGTAGCTTTGAATCCATTCGGAGAAGTATTTGAGGAGATGTCCTAAGGCTTGGGCATATTTACTCGTGTCGTAATTATTCTTTCCTTCCTCTTTCTTTTGATCTTCCTCTTTCATCTCCTTCAGTCTTTTCATTAGCGCAAGGAGTAAGTCTAAGGAACGAAAGTATATTGAGTGATCTGAATTGATGTTCTTCGGATCTTTCAGAAGGCCATCAAGAATCTTTTTTTGTGTTACTTTGTTTTGGAGCACATCTTTCCATTTTTCCTTTCCTTTCTTGATATAAGTATCATAATTATTTATATCTTTAGGCTTATCAGTAGAATTATCAGGAGAGGGCTTCTTGAAGGGTTCCAAGTCCTCAAATTCATTGATTTTATTATAGAGTAAATTCTCTTCTTTTTCTCCTTCTTTTTCTACATAGTATTTATTGCCTTCGTAGAGAATTTCAAACTTTTTGGCCCTTGTATAGGGGTTCTTAACACTCTTGCCTTTGTCAAGTTTGCCGGAGCTTACCACAGGCTTATAGAAGGACTGGAAAAGGAGTAGTGAAGTTTTGGCGCAGATGGCCTTGAAAATTGCTTTAATATCTAGGTTTGTCGGAAAATCTCGACACATTGCCTCATTTTCTCCTTTCAGGCGCTCACATTGTTTATATAGAAGCAATAGGGGTGGGATAGCTTGATCATCAATTATGCCGGAGATATCTATTCGTGTCATCTCTATGAGCTTTTTCCCAAGATCATGAAAGAGCTTGGCCTTGAGCATTTCCCCTGAGTTCATGCCTCCTGCATAAAGCTTACGGGCCAAATCAGAAACCGGAGCGTGAAAGACCTTGCGTTTGCTGGAGGCTTCCTCTTGGGATTCCTCTATCTGAACTTGAATTCGCAGACACATGTATGAGAGTTCTTGACAGAGTTCGTGTATATAGGGAAGAATGGGGTGCAGATAGATGGTTTCTTCTTGGGAACTCGAGTCGTATTTGTCTTTAATCGCTTTGATAAAATCTTGAAGCTTAGTAGAATAATCTGCATCCTTTAGAAACTCCCCTTCCAAAAGAGATTTAGAGAAAGAAATCCAGAGATCTTTTATGATTTCATCGAGTTTGGTATATATTTTATCATTTTGGACAGAAGAGGTGGGGGCGTTTTGGATTTGTGCTGAATCTTGTTCGCCCTTTATTGCGTCTTCTTGTGATATTAC
>JABZGO010000084.1 GCA_015259305.1 Alloprevotella tannerae
ATGTGGCGGGCGCTATCTTCGCTGCCGTCAATGAGCAGGCCGAAGCCACCATTGATTACTTCGCCCCAACCAACGCCACCGCCGTTGTGGATAGATACCCACGTAGCGCCGCGGAATGAGTCGCCGATGACGTTTTGGATAGCCATGTCGGCGCAGAATTGAGAACCGTCGTATATGTTGCTGGTCTCGCGGAAGGGAGAATCGGTACCGGAAACGTCGTGGTGGTCGCGGCCGAGTACGACGGGCTTGCTGATTTCTCCTTTCTTGATTGCTTCATTAAATGCGGCAGCAATTTTTGCGCGGCCTTCAGCGTCAGCATAAAGTATGCGCGCTTGAGAACCTACGACAAGGCGATTGCGGCCGGCTTCTTTGATCCAATGGATGTTGTCGTCCATTTGGCCTACGATTTCTTCGGGGGCTTCTCGGCGGATTTTCTCCATTACTTCGGCTGCAATGCGGTCGGTCGTCTCCAAATCTTTGGGGTCGCCGGACGTACATACCCAACGGAAAGGTCCAAAACCGTAGTCGAAGAACATCGGGCCCATAATATCTTGTACGTAGGAAGGATAGCGGAACTTGCCATTGCTGCCTACAATGTCGGCACCGGCGCGTTGACTTTGCAACAAGAAGGCATTACCATAGTCGAAGAAGTACATGCCTTTTGAAGTCAATTTGTTGATGGCCGTTACTTGGCGGCGAAGAGATTCTTGTACGCGTTCACGGAACTGATCCGGATCTGCTGCCATCATATCGTTGGACTCTTCGAGCGTCATGCCGACAGGGTAGTAGCCGCCGGCCCACGGGTTGTGCAAAGATGTTTGATCGCTACCCAAGTCTACGTGAATCTCTTCCGCAGCGAGGCGCTCCCACAAATCGACAACGTTGCCGACGTAAGCCATAGAAACCGTCCGCTTCTCAGCTACGGCTTTGCGGATAGCCGGAATGAGTTCGTCGAGATCGCTATGAAGTTCGTCGACCCAACCTTGTGCGTGACGCTTTTGTGCTGCGTGCGGATTGATCTCAGCTACTACGCTCACGACGCCGGCAATGTTGCCCGCTTTGGGCTGTGCACCGGACATACCGCCAAGACCGGAGGAGATGAAGAGCATTCCTTTGATGCCATCTTGGCGCTTGTTGCTGCCCATTTGCTTGCGAGCAGCGTTGAGCACCGTAATTGTCGTACCGTGAACAATGCCTTGCGGGCCGATGTACATATAAGAGCCCGCCGTCATTTGGCCGTATTGTGTTACGCCCAAGGCATTGTTGCGTTCCCAATCATCCGGCTTCGAGTAGTTGGGGATAACCATACCATTCGTTACCACTACGCGAGGCGCATTCTTGTGAGAGGGGAAAAGGCCGAGCGGGTGTCCGGAGTACATCACCAAAGTTTGCTCGTCCGTCATCTCACTTAAATATTTCATCACCAAGCGATATTGCGCCCAGTTTTGGAATACGGCGCCGTTTCCGCCGTAAGTAATCAACTCGTGCGGATGTTGCGCTACGGCGGGGTCAAGATTGTTTTGGATCATCAACATAATGCCGGCTGCCTGCAAGGATTTGTGCGGATAGTCCTCGATTGGGCGAGCGTACATATCATATTGAGGGCGGAATCTATACATATATATACGTCCGTACTTACTCAATTCTTCGGCAAACTCGGGAGCGAGCGTCGCGTGAAACTTCTTGGGGAAGTAGCGCAAAGCATTGCGCAGCGCCAGTTTCTTTTCTTCCGGCGTAAGTATATCTTTGCGTTTCGGAGCGTGACTAACTGAATGGTCATAAGCCGGTAGTTCCGGTAAGACCTCGGGGATGCCGGCGCGAATGTCGGCCTGAAATTCTGCTAATGTCATAGTTATGATTATTTATTTAGGATCAAAAATGAGAGCGTTTTGGCCAAAGCGGCCCGGCTATAGTATGGTAGAAAGGAGATGCGGATAAGGCGCCACCATATATAATAATGTATATGTCGTCGTCTTATCCGCTTTTTCTCATCATTCAGCCATAGTGTGCCATGTTATGCTTCGTTGATTTTGCGTTCTACGATACCGATGATTTCAGCTTCCTTCTTTTGCGCTTCCGCAATGAGTTGTTCAGCTTCAGCAATCATCTTGTCGGCCGTTTCCCGATCTTTGAGTGATGCGGCGTTGATCTTCACGTTAAGGCCTGCGCCCAATACCGCTGCTCTTGCAGCCAGTGCGCCTACGCCCGCATCCGAAACGCTGTTGGGGTTACCATGTTCAGCCATAGCTTGGCAGAGCTCGAACGCCCCAAAGGCTGCCTGCATCGTTTGCAAAGGCACTTGCGTCGCAAAGAGCGTTGCCGCCTGAATAGCTTCAGAGCGCAAGCGCTTATCTTCGTCCGTCTTCTTCGGAAGTCCGAAGGCCTCCATAATCTTATTGAAAGCGCGCGTATCTTCGTCAACAAGCACGAGGAGTTCGTCAGAAAGCGCTTGACCTTTGTCTGCCCAGCGGCTAAATTCTTCCCAGCGATCGTCCCAGCCCGGTTTGTGACTGGAGAGATTAGCTACCATCGTGCCCAATGCAGCACCGAGTGCGCCCATATAAGCCGCCACAGAGCCGCCGCCGGGAGCGGGAGATTCGCGCGAAGTTTCTTCAGCGAAGCCCTTCACCGTCATTTTAACGAGCGCTTTGTCGTCGCCGTTTTCATCTTCTAGCAGATATTCGATCACTTTCTCGCGCGGGTTGAACGGTTTCAGGTCAGACAAGCCGAGCGATTTTATTGCGATGTTGATAATGTCCTCTTTCGGAATACCCGTGGAGCGTTGTTGCTTTTCGAGGAAGTAGCGTCCGGCTTCGAGCAGTGTGCGTTCCGGCACAAGACCTACGATTTCTGTACCCGTAACGCGTACGCCGCGGTTTTGTGCGCAACGACACACCTCATCAAAGGCCACGTGGAGCGGCGTCACATTGATGTTCGTGATATTCATTGAAACCTGTGCGATGCCATATTCCTCAATATACCAACCGATGCCCTTTGTGCCTTTCAGCGTGCCCGGGATCATGATTTTCTTTCCGTTCTCGTCGAGTTTCACCTTTCCGGTAATCGGATTGCCCTCGCGAGCGGGGCGGCCTTTTTCGCGCACGTCAAACGCGATAGCGTTAGCGCGGCGTGTAGACGTCGTGTTCAGGTTATAGTTTACAGCAATCAAGAAGTCGCGTGCACCAACATTCGTGCAACCCGTGCGAGCTACGCCTTCATCAAATGGGCGTGCGCCGAAGTCGGGCGCTTCAGCCGGATCGTTGATTCTTTCAGGGATAGCCTCATATTCACCTCTGCGCACTACGGCCAAGTTTTTGCGTTCCGGCTTCAAAGCTGCGGCCTCATAACAGTAGCAAGGGATCTCCAATTCGTCAGCCAAACGCTTTGCCAATTTGCGAGCCAATTCAGCGCACTCTTCCAGCGTAATGCCGGCAACGGGAACGAGCGGCAACACGTCCGTAGCGCCGCTTCGCGGGTGTGCGCCGTGGTGCTGGCGCATATCGATAAGTTGAGAAGCCTTACGCACTGCGCGGAAAGCAGCTTCCATTACCGCTTCAGGTTCTCCCACAAAGGTAACCACCGTGCGGTTGGTTGCTTCACCCGGATCCACGTCAAGCAGACGTACGCCTGCAGAATTGCGGATCTCGTCCGTGATTTGGTTGATAACGTTCATATCGCGCCCTTCGCTAAAATTGGGCACGCACTCGATAAGTTGCTTTATTTTTGCCATCGTAGCCTAGATTTTATAATCATGATTAACTCCACAAAAGTATGATTTTTGGCTCAGAATGGCAAGGGAAGGGTAGATTATTTTGTGCATCTTGTTAAAAAACTTCCGCATCAGGCATCGCATCGTCTTCTTCTATATTCCAAAAAGGAAGCCGGCGGTAGCGGTAGCGTAAGTAGTGCTCGTCGTTTAGGCGTTTTTGTGACGTAATGAGACCAACAACTACGGAAGAGTCGAGTGGTCATTATGAGGGCGAAAAACTATTGTTTATCAACAAGAAATAACCCGTAATGGCGCCCCGCGTTGCTGCTTCGGTATCGTTTGCCGGCGCCAAACGATGGTTTGCTCGGGCCAAACGATCGTATGCTGCCACCAAACGATGGTTTGCTCCCGCCAAACGAAAGAAAGATGCTTGTTGTAGCAAGTATTTATAATGTCTGACAAAGGAAACTTTGGACGATCGGCTGCCTATCTACGATGCTGAGCGGTCGTGGTCGCGATGTCAGCGTGCGCGCAGTCGGCTGATTGATTTTTTGCCTTGACATGCCTGTGTTCTTGTGGTGCCGGCTCATCTCAGATGGGGAGAAAAGGATCAACACTAAGGCCTTTTGCGAAGATAGGATGCGCATACGTGCTTTAAGATGGCTTTTGCCTTAAGCGCAATTTTTACTTCCGACCTCGCAGGTTTGAGGCCTGCGGCGTTAGGTCAACTCTCGCTCAGGCTTACTGCGCTCATCGCTATCGAAATGCCGCTTTCCTTTAGTCAAATGGCCTTCTTTGCCTGCTGAAAAGGCCTAAGAAGAGATAAATTAAGGGACGAAAGGAGTCGTTTTTCAAATTCTGACTATATTTGTACAATCAATTATCTATAGAATTTCAACTATGTCAACGATACTTTTCCCCGCTCCTATTTTTGGCCCCGTACATAGTCGGCGCTTAGGCGTATCTCTGGGCGTCAATCTGATGCCGGCTGATGGAAAACTCTGCTCTTTCGATTGTGTTTATTGTGAGTGTGGCTTCAATAAAGATGGCCGCGCAGGCAGCAGGCGACCCACGCGAGAACAGGTCAAGACTGATTTGGAAAAACAATTGCAAAAGATGGTCGAAGAAGGCCGCTTGCCCGATGTGCTTACCTTTGCCGGCAATGGCGAACCAACGCTTCACCCCGACTTTGCGGGCATTATTGACGATACAATCGCACTGCGCGATCAGTATTGCCCACAGGCGAAAGTCAGCGTCTTGAGCAACGCGACGATGGCCTTTAAGCCGGATGTGCATCAGGCTTTGTTGAAAGTAGACAATAATATTTTGAAGCTGGATACGGTAGACCCCGATTTCATACAACTTGTCGACAGACCCATCGGAAAGTTTGATGTCAATAAGATTATCGACGATTTGGCCGCCTTTCATGGGAAAGTCATCGTGCAAACGATGTTTCTCAAAGGCAAATATGAAGGCCGGGACGTCGATAATACAACTGATTATTACGTGACGCCCTGGCTTAAGGCCTTGGAAAAGATAAAGCCTGAGGCCGTAATGGTATATACGATCGACCGCGAAACGCCGGCCCACGAATTGCTGAAAGCTACGCCGGCCGAACTCGATGCTATCGTAGCGCGAATCAAGGCTTTGGGCATCGATGCCTCAGCTTCGTATTAACACAAAATGAGGAAACTCCCTGCAACCGCCGACTTTCCGCAGCGCGTACTGAAGACGCTGCGCCGACTGCCGGAGGGCTTACTCCCGGTAAAGGATAAGCGCCTCCTGGTGGCTGTCAGTGGTGGAGCGGATTCCGTTGCCCTCTTGCGCGTGCTGCATCAGTTGGGCTATGCTTGCGAGGTGGCCCATTGCAATTTTCACCTGCGCGGCGCGGCTTCAGATCGCGATGCCGCCTTCGTGAGCGATTTGTGTCGCAACTTGGGCGTTCCTTTCCATTTGCGCGACTTTGCCACTGAAACTTTCGCGCGCTCACAGGCCGTGAGTGTGGAGATGGCGGCGCGCGACTTGCGCTATCAATGGTTTGACCAACTCTTGGCGGAGCGTAATTTGTCGGCCGTGGCCGTGGCGCACCATAAGGAGGACAATGTTGAAACTTTTTTTCTGCATCTTGCGCGCGGCAGTGGACAGCACGGTTTGGTCGGAATGAGCTATGAGCGCGGGAAAATCATTCGCCCGCTGCTCGACGTCTCGAGGCGGGAGATTGAAGCGTGGCTATCGGCCATCGGTCAGCCGTATGTGACGGACGAAACAAATGCGGACGTGCGCTTTAAGCGCAACCGGCTACGTAATCGCGTCTTGCCCGAATTGCGTCAACTCAATCCGGCCTTTGATGATACGTTGCTGCAAACGATGCGCCGCTTGCGTGAGGCGGATGACTATTTGAATCAAGTGCTCGACGATTTGTGGGCAGATTTCACAAGTGCGCTGCCCATCGGCCTCGCGCTCGATTGCCGGCGCGCCAAGGAGCATCCACTCTTCCGCACGCTACTACACAAGCAACTCACCCCGCTGGGCTTCAATGCGGACGAAATAGCAGATGCACTCTGCCGATCGGAAGTACGGACGGGGGCTTACTGGGTAGGCGAGGGCTATATGGCAGATTATAATCGTGGCTATTTGGAGATCACGCCTCCGGTGCCCGACTTCATCCGGCGCTCGTTGGAGGTTGGGGAGATTGAATTACCGGAGCAGGCGCATCTTTCTGTTCGTGCTTATCAGCTTTCGACACCGCCGGATTTGGATAAAACGACCTTACGCTTCACGGGTAGGGAAGGGGATGCAAAAGATGAAACTACGGTCAAGATAGATTTGAGAAACACGCTTGAAATCTGCTTAGATCTCGACGAGTTGCAAGGTTTGTGCTATATTCGGCGCGCCCAAGTGGGCGATAGTTTCCGGCCTTTTGGCTTGCAAGGTAGAAAGTTGGTCAGCGATTTGCATACCTCGCTAAAAATATCCACTGCCCGGCGGAAACGCACGTTGGTTGTTGGCGATGATTCCGGTCTTTTATGGGTTGTAGGTCTGCGCCGCGCTGCCGGCGCTCCGATTACGGTAAAGACCAAGCGCCTCTTGCGCCTCACGTTCACGCCCCCGATGTCGCCGCTGTAGTTTTGCCTCAAGTAATCAGCGGCCTTCGCCGCCGAGTTGCTCACATTGTTATATATATACAAAAGACGGACGCCAAAGCGTCCGTCTCTTGTTGTCTGTAATTCGGCAGATAGCGTGCCGGAATGAGGTAGGCTAATCGCCGATCACTTGCGAATGACGCGTCGACTGCCTTTGTCGGTCTTCAAAATATAGACACCGGGGCCGTTATTGTCGTCTGCGCGACGCCCTTGCAGATCATAGATGCCGAGCACCTTCTCTGTCGGTTCGCTCGTGACGTCAGCAATGCCCGTGCCTTGCTCTTTCAAAAAATCAAATACGATCAAGTTGCCTTGACGGCGGATGTTGTACAAGGGTTTGTTTAATGTACCGCCCGTAAATACGCGCATTGCCGGATAAGAACCGATGGAGAGCGTGTTGTTGTCGGCATTAGGATATAAATCGTTGATCAGTGGCGTCCAATCTATTTTGCCTTGTGAGTCGTAGTCATAAAATTGTTGCTTCACGCCGTCAGCCGGAACATAAGCCATACGCGGATGGTTCTCAAGATTGTTGACTACGTTGGTTGACCACGCTTGTGCATCGTAATCAATGTGGAGCACGAG